>JBDNEZ010000032.1:0-9555 GCA_041690095.1 Anderseniella sp. | reverse complement strand
TGCCTTCAGCAGATCAAGGAAGTTGCCTTCGCCGCGCCAGACCGGCATGGCGTTGCGCTGCACCAGGCGGTAGCTGTCTTCACGGCTCACGCCTTTCTGGGTCAGGGCGAGCAACACACGCTGCGAGTGAACCAGGCCACCGAGCTTGTCGAGGTTGGCCTGCATGTTGTCGGGGTAGATCAGCAACTTGTCGATGACACCTGTGAGACGGCGCAGTGCAAAGTCGAGATGCGCCGTGGCGTCGGGCCCGATACCGCGCTCAACGGATGAATGCGAGATGTCGCGTTCGTGCCACAGTGCCACGTTTTCCATGGCGGGCATGGCGGCTGAACGCACCAGCCGGGCCAGACCGGTGAGATTTTCGGTCAGCACCGGGTTGCGCTTGTGCGGCATGGCCGAAGACCCTTTCTGTCCGGCGGAAAAGAATTCTTCCACCTCGAGGACCTCGGTGCGCTGCAAATGCCGCACTTCGGTTGCCAGCCGTTCAACCGACGAAGCGATGACACCGAGCACGGAGAAATACATGGCGTGCCGGTCGCGCGGGATCACCTGTGTTGATACCGGTTCAATTTCCAGCCCCATGGACTTCGCCACATGTGCCTCGACGGCCGGGTCAATATTGGCAAAAGTGCCGACCGCACCGGAAATCGCGCAGGTGGCAACCTCCTTGCGGGCAAACTCGAGCCGTTCCCTGCAACGGGCAAACTCGGCATAAGCCTGGGCGAGCTTCAGACCGAATGTCGTCGGTTCCGCGTGAATGGCGTGGCTGCGTCCGATGGTCAGCGTGTTCTTGTGTTCCAGTGCGCGTTTCTTGAGAGCCGCCAGCAACAGCTCAAGATCTTCAAGCAGCAGGTCAGATGCCCGAACCAGTTGCACGTTGAAGCAGGTATCCAGTACATCAGACGACGTCATTCCCTGGTGCACGAAGCGGGCTTCCGGGCCGACGATCTCGGACAGGTGCGTGAGGAATGCAATCACATCGTGTTTGACCTCTGCTTCGATCTCATCGATGCGGGCAACGTCAAATTCGACGTCGCGGGCCTTGTCCCAGACGGTCTTTGCTGCCTGTTTCGGGATAACGCCGAGTTCCGCCTGAGCGTCTGCTGCATGAGCCTCGATTTCAAACCAGATGCGGAATTTTTGTTCGGGCGACCAGATGGCGGCCATTTCCGGCCTTGAATAACGCGGGATCATGCTTGGGCTGCTTTCAATGAGAATACGAAGACGGCCTTGATCTAGAGCATGTTTCACTTAGATGGAAGCGTTTGATGGAATCAAATCAGTTCACTCGGCCAGGCGCGAAGCGAAGCGCGATGTGGTGCATCGGGCCAGCTTTGCAACAACGCCGATGGGCTGATTTGGTCCACAGATCAGGATGATATTTGGTTGTTCAACCAAATATCATCCTGATCGCAATCAAAGTGGTAGATCAACTTTATGGGTTCAGTTGAGCCAATGTTGATCTACAGGCCGGTCTTCTGCGCCCGCTGGACTGCGTTACGGCTCCCTTGTGGTCAATCAGACCACGGCGGGAACCGTGCCTTGCCAGCAAACTCAGAAAATCGGTCAAACGATCCCATCTAAGTGACACATGCTCTAGCAGAGCGGTTGAGCACACTCAACACCAGAGTGTCAGAGCAAGTCTGTGAGCTTCTTTGGGGTTATTTCCAGGATGGCAGCTTTACAGGTACGGCAATGAAGCGGGCATCGCGGCCTTCGAAACCGAATGTCAGCTTGTGCACCAGCACTACGACGCGGGCATTTTCGTTTTCGCCGAATGCGATGACGTCAGCCAGCTTGTAGCTTTCCGGACAACCCCGGCTCTTGGGCAGTTTGTTGTCACGGTAAACTTCAGTCGTGGGTTTTTGTCCCTCGATGTGTGCAGACAGGGCGAAACCGCGCACAGGGCTGTACGGCTTGCATTCACCGGGCTGTTCGATGTCGATTTCCGTCAGTTGCAGTGTCCACAAGGTCGACAGATTGTGAAAGCGCTTGAATGTCATTGTGTGCGGGGAAGTGACACGTTCGCCAACAGCATTGCTGGCCAGCAGTTTGGTGGGTTGGACCGTGCCGTATTTCTCGATGAGGGGAGCAGCTTCGGTCAGCGCCTGATGCCGTGCAGTGTATGCCGTGGCATTTTCGTCACGCACAACAACCCTGATCGGAGAGCCTTTTACCCATTCATCGGTGTTGAGATCGATGATGTAAATGTCGGCATAGGGAAATCCTGATCCGTCCTGCACACCGTATTCCTCAAAGGCAAAGTGTCCGCCATCCTTGGAAAATCCGATAATGGCGCGGTCGGACGCATCAGCGGCCGCAGCCAGTGGAACACCGAGCACGAGTTGCGCAATGACAGCGATGGTGAGCAGCAAGAATCTCATGCAGACATTATGTACGAGTTTGCGCCGGGGTGCGAGCGACAGGTTGCAATGTGGTTAGCACTCATCGCGTTATACCAAAGGAACTGACTATTGACCCATTTGATGGCGACAAATCCGTTCACTCTGGCAGGCGCGGTGCGCAGCGCGATGCGGTGTATCGGGCAAGCACCGCAACGCACCAGACGGACGGTTTTGGCCCACGAGATCAGGATGATCGCCATCAAAGTAGTAGAGCAACTTTATGGGTTCTACGAACCCATGTCGCTCTACAGGCCGGTTTTTCGCGCCCGCTGGACTGCGTTATGCTCCACTTGTGGTCAACCAGACCACGGCGCGAAGCATGCCTGGCCAGCAAACGCGAAAAGCCGGTCAAATGAGGCAATAGTCAGTTCCTTTGGTATCAGTTGCGCCAACGGATTATCAATTCGTCTGGATGGGCATTGCTTTATTTCTCCGGACTCGAACACCGTAGCCTGATCAGATGGTTCCATCGGATCGGTGCATGCCTTGCGGCAGCAAGTGAAGATAAAGTGGCCGCAGCAGCATTGGCAGGCAATAAATCGGGAACTGCAGCATGGCGAAAAACAGCCAGGCATCGTCCGGGGCAGCCGATCCGAGTACACTCATCACCACGGCGATGTTGCGTCCCGAGTGAGAATAGCCATATGTGTAGGCGCGTCGCTGTCCGGTCACCCAGAACGCGGCGATGGTGATTGCGTTGAGCCCGATGTGCAACGCTGTTGCAAGACCTATCAGGGCAAGTGAATAGGCAGGCTGGGCGATGACGCGGGCCGGGATGCCATCCATCAGGGCAATGGCAAATAACACCATGATGATGACGTTCACGCCGTCAAACATGCCGGTTGCCGCTTTGCGCCTTTCAGCGCCCAGCCATGTGCGCAGCCCCCACGCCGCCAGTGAAGCACCACCGATAAGGCCTGCAAGCCGGACAGCGAGGTCAGCACCCGATATAGCAATCGCACCTTGGGCAAACAGTTCGGTGAACGCCGGGGTGATGACAGGATGAAGGGCAGTGGAGGCAAAGATGGTCGCAACCGTCAACGCGCCGTCCAGCCCCATGATGAACGCAAGTGCGGCAGCGCCGAAATTTGGTGGCGATGTGGCATAGATGATCAACGCTGCATTGAGTCCCGGTGATTGCGGAAAGAAATGCAACACTGCAATAAACAATACCGGCATGACAAAAAATGCCCACACCAGTGATAACAGGAATACGCGGGGTTTGCGCAAGTGCGCCAGGGCGTGCTGTATTTCCAGCCGCGACAGGACGAAGGTCAGCATCAGGAACACGTTGATCGCCAGGGTAGGGCGCAGAAATTCTGCGAGCGGTTGAAAAACCCAACCCATGACAATGCCGAGTGGCATCAGCAATGTTCCGTAACGCCCTGTCCATTCAAGACTGGCCCGCATCTTGTTGACCTACATCTTGGACGGCAGCCAGGTGGCGATGCCGGGAAATACAGAGATGATCACCACGGCCAGCACCATCAGCGCAAACATCGGCAAGGCCGCCTTGGCGATGAAGTCCATGTCGCGTCCGGTCATGCCCTGCAACACAAACAGATTGAACCCGATGGGTGGTGTAATCTGGGCGATCTCGACCACGATTGTGAGAAACACGCCGAACCAGATCATGTCGAAACCCGCCTGCCGGGCAATCGGCTCAACCACCGCCATGGTCAGTACGATGGATGAAATGCCGTCCAGAAAACAACCGAGCACAATATAGAAAATGGCCAGTACCGCGATCAGCATGGCGGGTGTCAGTTGCATGTGGGCAATCCACTCCGCCACGGCGCGCGGCAGACCGGTGAAGCCCATGGCAAGGGTCAAAAAGGCCGAACCTGCCAGGATAAAGGCGATCATGCACGAAGTACGCGTTGCGCCCATCAAAGAGGAAATGAAGCTTTCCCGGGTCAGGTGGCCCTGCTGCCACGAGATCGCAAAGGCCCCAACGACGCCGAGGACGGCAGCTTCAGTCGCTGTTGCATAGCCAAATGCGATAGACCCCATGATGGACAGGATCAGCAGCAGGATCGGAGCAAGCTGACCCAGAGACCTGAAGCGGTCGGACATGGTATACGATGCCGTGTCCGTGCGGTCCTTGCGACCGCCCAACAAGTCCCAGACAGCCACGTATCCCATGAACAACAAGGCAAGCATGATGCCTGGAATGACGCCTGCGATGAACAGCTTTACGATGCTTTCGTTGACGGTGACGCCATAGATGATGAGGATGATCGACGGCGGGATCAGAAGTCCAAGCGTGCCTGCGCCGGCCAGGGTTCCAATAATCATGTTTTCCGGATAGTTGCGGCGTTTGAGCTCCGGTACGGCCATTTTGCCAACAGTCAGCACAGTTGCAGCGGATGATCCGCAAATCGCGGCAAAGATTGCCGAACCGGTTATATTGACGTGCAGCAATCCGCCGGGCAGGCCGTGCAACCAGGGCTGCAAGCCCTTGAACAGGTTCTCGGACAGTTTGGTTCGAAACAGGATTTCTCCCATCCATATGAACAGCGGCAGGGCTGTGAGTGTCCAGCTGGACGAAGCTGACCAGATGGTCAGCGCCATGGAATCGCCAACCATGCGGGTGGTGAACAACTCCATGCCGACCCAGGCTACGGCAAGCAGCGAGATGCCTATCCAGACGCCTGAGCCAAGCAGCGTGAACAGCACCAGCAGAAAAATGAGAGTGAGCGCGATGCCTGCCATGGTGTGCTACTTCGCCGTCAATGCGGTGGGAGCGGCGGATGCGGCGTCCGGGTCGCGGCGGACCATGACACGGATAAGGCCGTGGAACACCGAAACGGCGAAGATGATGGCTCCGATCGCAACAATCGATTGCGGCCACCATAACAATGTAGCTGCGGCGCCTTCGGACTTTTCCTCGAATTTCCAGGAAATCCACGCGAGATAGACAAGGTAATATGCCAGATAACTGCTCATCGCGGTTGCCACCAGCAGACACCAGATTTCAAGCCAAAATTTCGCGGTTGGCGCCAGTTTTGAGCGCACCAGTGCGACACGGATATGGCCGCCTTCACGAAAGGTGTGGGCAAGCGCCAGGAAAGACGATGCCGCCATGGCGTAGCCGGAATAAGCGTTGACGCCGGCAACATAAATGTCGAACAGGCGCGACAGGATCGAGGTCAGTACGCAGACGCCGACGAGTACCAAAAACATCGCAGCGGCAGCACCGGCCCAGACATACAGTCGCTCCAGCGCCTTATCGAGGCGAGTGAAAAATTGGTTCATGTGGTTCACTCGCCCCTGATCGTTTCCAAAGTGCCGGAGCCACCTGTACGGGTTCGAGTGAACCCACGTTGCTCCAGCGGTGTTTACGGCAATAGCCGCTTCAGTACACTTTACCCCTACTGTGCCTTGTAGGCATCGACAGCCGCCTTGCCGGTATCACCGGCCTTGGCCAGCCATTCCGTGGTCATGGTCTCGCCGATCTTGGCGAAATCAGCTTTCAACTGGTCGCCTGCAGGACCGACTTTCATGCCGTTCTTGGAGAGTTCTTCAACATACCAGTTGGAAAGTTCTTCTGCCTTGGCCCAACCGCGGGCTTCCGCAGCAGCGGCTTTTTCCAGGACCACTTTTTGCGTGGCTTCATCCAGCTTGGCCCAGGCGTCGTTGTTCACGATTACCATGTTTTTCGGCAACCAGGCCTGGATGTTGTACCAGTGCGAAGCGTGCTCCCACAGTTTTCGGTCGTACCCGGTTGAGCCGGACGAGATCATGCTTTCTACGGCTCCGGTGGCAAAAGCCTGGGACAGTTCTGCAGCCTCGATTTTGGTGGGAACAGCGCCCATCAACTCTGCAAGCCGTGATGTTGCTGCATTGTAGGCCCGGAAGGTCACACCCTTCATGTCTGCTGCCGAGGTGACTTCCTTCTTTGCGTACAGGCCCTGGGGTGGCCAGGGCACCGTGTACAGCAGTGTCATGCCCTTGCTGGCCAGAACCTTCTGCAGTTCGGGCTTGGTTGCATCATAGAGTTTGCGTGCTTCGGCAAAGCTGGTTGCAAGGAACGGCAGACTGTCGATTTCAAATAATGCGTCTTCATTGCCCAATGCTGAAATAAGACGTTCTCCAATCGGGGCCTGACCGGTACGCACTGCGCGGAAAATTTCTTCTCCCTTGAACAGCGAACCGCCGGGATGCGCCACGATTTCAAGCTTGCCGCCGGATGCGTCGGTGACTTCCTTGGCGAACTGGGTGCCGTTTTCAGAGTGATAGTTTGACGCTGAATAAGCCATTGGCATATCCCATTTGACGTCAGCCGCCAGTGTGATGCTGGCAGACAGAGTGATGGCTGCAATAGCGATCGGTGCGGTGATTTTGAGGTGTTTGGTCATGATGTACTCCCTGGTTGAAGATCGTCATCGAATGTCACTACATGGTGTTGCTCAAGGCAAGCAGTTTTACAGTTTTCAAGTTTCATAGCGATGATTTGGCTGCATTTTGTCTTCGTTTCGGATCTGATTTATCGCGTCGCGAATATCGAACACGGAAAATCTATTGTTTTCCATCGCGTTATCCCTGTATGGGGGCAGATTAGTGCACTCGAAGATCACTGCCGACAGGTTTGGCGCGCGGGTTTTCAGGCGGTTAATTGCATCGTTTACGTTGCAGCGGGCCTGCTCCTGATCCAGTTCGACCAGGTCATCCGCAATCACCCGATAGAGGTGATCGGATGCCGCCAGGCCTTCTATAATGACCGGGCCATCGTCGGGAATGTGATGCGGTGACAGGCGCTCGGCATCAAATGTCAAAATGCCGATGGGTGTGTGCGGGCCGAGGTTGTTGCGCAAAGTCGGCAACATGCACAGTGCAGATGTAACAACCTTGACCCCAACGCTGGCCTGCAAGCGAGCCTGCATCGGGTACAGGAAACCGCAACTGGTTGAAATCACGGTCGCGCCGGCTTTTTCAAGGGCGCGTGCATGGCCGACAAAAAGCTCGATCATATCATCCGGCAAAGGCTCGCCGGTTACAATTGCCGAGACAACCGCACCCGGAATCCGGCGATAGATAACCGGATGATCAAAGCTGTCGGGATTGCCGATATCGCCAACCGGCCGTGGGAAATTTGTATCCAGCATCAGCACACCCAAAACCGTCTGGTGTGAGGTAGAAGTGTGGTGCCCGGTCATGAGCCCATTACTTAAAATGCGCGATAGGTGACGATTGTGTAGGTGTCCTTGACACCTGCAATCGAGTGGACTTTCTCATTGATGAAGTGACCCACATCGTCGCCGTCCTGAAGGTAGAATTTAACCAGAAGATCCCAGCCACCGGCGGTCGAATAAACTTCCGAGGCAATCTCTGAATCGGCCAACTGGGTGGCGACTTCATAGGCTTTGCCCAATTCGCATTTAATCTGAACGAAAAATGGTTTCATCGCTGGATGAGCTCCTGAAGGCGGGGTTATACCAGATCTCAGCAACAGCGACCCATTTCACCGGAGCGATTTTTTCCGCCGGCAAGGCGCGTGTCGCGCCGTGGTACATGTACCACAAGCGGCGCGCAACGTAGCTGGCGGGAAAAAGAGCCCGGCCCTTCGGGTGGGTCATAGCGGCCCATCGGGTGCGTTGCAGTGCTTGCCCGATGCACCACATCGCGCTGCGCACCGCGCCTGCCCGAGTGAACCGCTATGATCCCATGAAATGAGCCGCTGTTACTGAGATCTGGTATTATCCCAAAGTCTCGTTAATGTCTGAAGCGGTTGCAAGGGATTCGGCAGGCCCGCGCGCAAACGCAAATCGCCAGATTTCGCGATCGTCCGAAGCAAGGTATTTATTGATCGTGCAGCGAAGCCACCACCGCGGGAATGCCACCGGGCAAATCTTCCGCGATCAGGCCGGGGCCAAACCGGCTGGCCGCTTCACCATGCAGCCACGCAGCGCACCCGGCAGCTTCAAAAGCCGGCAACCCCTGCGCCAGCAATCCCAGGCACAGTCCTGTCAGAACATCGCCTGAACCTGCCGTGGCAAGCCATGACGGCGCATTGGCGTTTATCGCACAGCGCCCGTCAGCATGTGCAATCACCGTATCGGAACCCTTCAACACCACCACCGCGCCGCTGGCTTTCGCGGCGGCGACACCCCGTTGGCATTTTGTGTCAGCGGATCCGCAAATAGGTTTGAAAATCCTGGCAAATTCGCCTTCGTGCGGGGTCAGGATCACCGGCCGTTCAGGCTGTGCTGCAATCGCATCGAACAGCAGTTCGGGGGCTCCTTCAAAGCTGGTGAGAGCATCTGCATCCAGCACCACACCACACCCGGATGCCAGCACGCCCAACACTTTTTCAATCGTTTCATGCCCCACACCGGCGGCAGGGCCAATGCCACAGGCGGTGATGCGTTTGTCGTCAAGCAGCCTTGCCAGGTCACGCGCATTGTCTGCCTTGAGCAGCATGACTGCAGTTAGATGGCTTGCGAGAACGGGCAGTGCTGCGGCGCCTGCCGCCATCGTTACCAGTCCTGCCCCAACCCGCAACGCCGACATGGCAGCGAGCCTTGCTGCGCCGGTATTCCATGGGCCACCGGACACCATCAGCGCCGACCCGCGCGAGTATTTGTGCGCTCCGGCAAGAGGTTTGACCAGGAAACTTGCGAATTCGTCCGGTGCATTCAGGCAGCACCGGGGGTTGATCGAAGCCAGTACGTCAGTGGAAATACCGATATCAGCCACATGCACTGTACCGCATTTACCCTTTCCCGGCTCCAGATAGTGACCGGGCTTTGCCCGAAAGAACGTGACAGTATGATGGGCATGAACAGCAATTCCGCGGATGTTGCCTGACGCCCCATCAACACCGCTGGGCATGTCCACAGCAATCCGCAACGCATCTGTCTCGTTCATCCGGACAACCAGACACGCCATATCCCCGTCGATATCTCGAGACAATCCGGCGCCGAAAAGAGCATCCACGATCAGCCCTGCGCCGGCAAGCGCGGCAGGTTGTGCCGGCGCCACATCGCCTTTCCAGGTTTGTGCAGCCTTTGCCGCAGCTCCCATGAGCATTGACTTGTCACCAGCTAGCAGCACCTTGACCGGCCAACCGGCTTCGGCCAGCAAGCTGGCAATGACAAACCCGTCGCCGCCATTGTTGCCCGGCCCGCAGACAACACATACCGGACAC
>JBDNEZ010000031.1:0-9345 GCA_041690095.1 Anderseniella sp. | reverse complement strand
GTCTGCCACCAATGGTCGATCACCGGCACCTGCAGGACATCCTGCGCCCACACGATTGTATCGGGGTCGGCGCGTTCGCCGGCCAGAAACAGGGTGCGGAAATTCGAAAGGTCGTATTTGCCGATGAATTCACCTTTCGGGTCTTCCTTCTTGATGGCCCGAAACGCCGTCGGCGCAGTAAACAGGCAAACTGCCTTGTGTTCGGATATCACCCGCCAGAATGTGCCGGGGTCAGGTGTCCCGACCGGTTTTCCCTCAAACAGTATTGTCGTGCAGCCATGCAGCAGCGGCGCATAAACGATGTAGGAATGGCCAACCACCCAGCCCACGTCCGAGGCTGCCCAGTAAACTTCACCCGGCTTTACGCCATACATCGCCGACATCGACCATTTGAGCGCCACCATGTGTCCGCCATTGTCGCGCACAACGCCCTTTGGCCGACCCGTTGTTCCAGACGTGTATAGAATATACAGCGGATCGGTTGCCTTGACCGCCACACAACCGGCCTGGCGGCCTGCTGCACGCACAGAGTCCACCTCTGCCTGCCAGTCATGGTCGTATTCCGCCTTCATCTCAGCAGCGACCTGCTCGCGTTGCAGCACGATGGTGCCGACCGGTTTCGCGGTTGCCAGTTCAATCGCCTTATCCAGCAACGGTTTGTAGGCAATCACTCTACCCGGTTCAATGCCGCACGAAGATGATACAATAAGCTTCGGATCGCAGTCATTGATACGTGTCGCGAGCTCTGCAGCAGCAAACCCGCCAAAAACCACTGAATGAATAGCCCCAATCCGGGCACATGCCAGCATGGCAATGGCAGCTTCCGGTACCATTGGCATATATAAGATCACCCGGTCGCCTTTGGCCGCTCCCTTGTCGGACAGAACCTGCGCAAAACAGGCCACTTCATCGAGCAACTGGGCATAGCTGTAGGTGCGCTTGGCACCTGTAATGGGTGAGTCATAGATAATCGCCGCCTGATCGCCGCGACCCGCCTCGACATGCCTGTCAACACAGTTCCAGCAGGTATTGCACTCAGCACCCACGAACCAGCGGTCCAGACCGTCAACCTTGTCGAAAACCTTGTCCCAGGGCTTGATCCAATCGATGTCCTCGGCAGCATTTGCCCAAAACCTTTCAGGATCGGCCTTCCACCCTGCATAAACATCGTGATACTGGCTCATTCTGTCAGCATTCCCCGCACTTCAGGTTCAATTTCTACGCATTGTGGCCAAACTCGGCTTGGTTGCAAGACACCAAATAAACGAATGCCTTTCATCGACCCCAAAAATGGCGTTATTTAGCGAATTCAGAGCAATTGTTCCCTTTTTGTACGGACTGTACAGGGCTGTTGAGGATGAAAGCCAGGTGCATATACGGTTGAAGACCACGAGAATGCGCGTTTGAACCGGGGGTGGGGACCCGCCAGGGCCAACATTCCCCGGTCTGCACCACCGCAGTTGCCGTTGGTCATAATTGAAAAACTGCGGCCGGTTTCTGTTTTCGACCGGACGAAACCAAACACTCCACGATTGCTGCGGCAATGTCACTGGCTGGGATTTTGCGCCACCTGGATCTGGATGACGTTCACCCGTCCTCACGCAGACATTACCTGTCGGTTCAGGTTGAATTGCAAGCAGACGTGCTTCACGCTACACAGCCGCATCAGTACCCACTTCAAGCCGCCGCAGGACGCAACCAGCCATGACCAGCCTCTACGACATCGGCCTAGCCAAGACTGAAGCCAACTACCAACCCCTGACCCCGACCAGCTTTCTGGCGCGCTCAGCCAGGGTATATCCCGATCATCCCGCAATTATTCATGGCGGTCAGCGTTTCAACTACACGCAGTTTTACGCGCGCTCCCGCAAGCTGGCCTCCGCACTGGCCACCCACGGCATCTGCAAGGGCGACACGGTCTCGGTCATGCTGGCCAACACGCCGCCCATGCTGGAAGCACACTACGGCGTGCCGATGACCAGCGGCGTGTTGAACACAATGAACACCCGGCTTGATGCCAGGGTCATTGCATTCACGCTGACTCACGCTGAAACCAAAGTCCTGATCGTGGACCGCGAGTTCTCTTGCCTTGTCGCCGAGGCCCTCACCCTGATGGACGGCAAGAAACCATTCATCATCGACTATGACGATCCGGAGTTCCCCCAGTCAGGCCCGCTGATCGGCGACATCGAGTATGAAGCCTTCATTGCCGATGGCGACGAGAACCATGAGTGGAAAATGCCCGACGACGAATGGGACGCCATCTCGCTCAACTATACCTCCGGCACCACCGGTAACCCCAAGGGTGTCGTTTATCATCATCGCGGCGCCTACCTGCTGGGACAGGGAAATGCCATCACCGCTTCCATGGCAAAGCACCCGGTCTACCTGTGGACGTTGCCCATGTTCCACTGCAATGGCTGGTGCTTCCCATGGACCATGTCGGTCATCGGCGGCACCCATGTCTGTTTGCGTCACGTCCGGCCGAAAGACATCTGGGATGCGCTTGCCGATCATCGCGTCACCCATCTGTGCGGCGCGCCAATCGTCATGTCGATCATTCTCGGCGCACCGGAAGAAGACCAGCGCGACCTCGATCACGTCGTCGAATTTTTCACCGCGGCTGCGCCGCCGCCTGAATCAACCCTGGCAGCCATGGCCGAGGCCGGCTTCAATGTGACCCACCTGTACGGCCTCACCGAAAGCTACGGACCAGCCGTTGTCAATGACTGGTCAGCGGCCTGGGACGAACTGCCGGCTGCCGAACAAGCAGCAAAGAAAGCCCGCCAGGGAGTGCCCTACGCAGCGCTGGATGATCTTACAATCATGGACCCTGAAACCATGCTTCGCGTACCGGCTGACGGCACCACCATGGGCGAGGTCATGATGCGCGGTAACATCGTCATGAAAGGCTATCTGAAAAACCAGCCCGCCTCCGATGATGCCTTTCGCGGCGGCTGGTTCCACACCGGTGATCTCGGCGTCCTGCACGCAGACGGATACATACAGCTCAAGGACAGGTCGAAGGACATCATCATTTCCGGCGGCGAGAATATCTCGTCAATCGAAGTCGAGGACACCCTGTACAAACACCCGGCCGTTTCAGCTTGTGCGGTTGTCGCCAAGGCGGACGACAAGTGGGGCGAGACGCCATGTGCCTTCATTGAGCTGAAGGCAGGACACGCTGTCACCAGCGACGACATCATCGAGTTCTGCCGGCAGCACATGGCCCGGTTCAAAGTGCCTCGCCATGTGATCTTTACTGAACTGCCCAAGACATCTACCGGCAAGATTCAGAAGTTCATGCTGCGTGACATGACCAACGACACTTAAGATCGCGGCTGTTGATTTCGGAACTTGGCATGTGATTATAAATCATATGCCGTGCACCGTGTATTTTGCAGTATTTCAGTATTTATACTGGTTTTTGAAATCCCCGGGTTCCGGCTCGGGTTCCAGTGGATCAGAGGTCCGATTGGGTACCGGTGACCTGTCTCACCTGCTCTGCCCAGCCGTTCAGCAGGCGGCGTTTTTCATCTATTTCCGCAGCCAGCTGATAGATGCCGCGCACGCCACTTGCAGTGCCGGAGCGCACATTCAGCACCCGGTCCAGCAGTTCAGGTGCCGCGCCCAATCGCACCATGCCGACTGCAGCCGTCCGGCGCAGGTCCCGAAGCTGCCAGTTCTCTACGCCGGACAGTTTGCGCGATTTGGCAACGGCGTTCGAGTATCCGGTCACCGGTGTTGTCGCGCGTGGGCCGGCAGGAAACACCAGTCCGCTTTTTGAACGCGGCAACGCCGCCAGCAATTCAAGTGCAAAATCAGACAACGGCAACTCATGCGTGTGTCCGCCATGACTGCGTGCACCGGGAGGTGACCACACTCTTGACTGGAACTGGATGTCTTCAAGCTGCAGTGAGGCGATGTCATTGCGGCTCTGCCCGGTCAGCAGCAGCAACTTGAACAAGGCACCAAATGGCCAGCCCTGTTGCGTCCATGCAGACCACAGTTTTGCGATCTCGCTGTCATTGAGAAAACGTTCCCGGGCCGCCTCGCGATGCGGCGCGGATACACCTCTTCCGGGGTTGGCTTGCACGAGATCAACCTCGCATCCCCAGGCAAACATTTTACGGATCAGCGCCAGCAGACGGTTGGCCGCGTAAGGGTGTCCGCGTGCAGCAACGCCTTCCACGATCTCGATGACATCGCGTCGTGCGATGGAGGACGCGGCCCGCCTGCCCCATGCCGGAATAATCTCGCGCCGGATCATGCCTTCATCGGCTGGCCAGCTTTTCTTGTTGCGCCGGGCATGGCGCTCAAGATAACTCCGTGCGAGATGATCAACACTTACCGCGCCGCCCGTAACCGCTGTGCGTTGCCGTGCCGGATCGTGTCCTTCACCGACTTGTCTGAGCGCCTGTGCAGCAGCTTCGCGCGCCAGCTTCAAGGGCAGTGCCGGCCAGTCACCCAACGACAACCGCTTGCGCTTTCCATCGGTGCGATACATGATCTGCCAACTGCGGTGGCCGGTGCTGGTGACCCGCAGGCCGAAGCCCGGCTGTGCCTTGTCCCAGTAGTCGACGCGATCTTTCTCGGGAGGTTCGATCCTCGCAACTCCTGCTTCTGTAATCTTTATGACCGGCACTTGCCCACACCTGACTGACTGTCCCCACCCCGTCCCCGCACGGTTTATTATAGATGCGTTCGCGCGAGTCGTGGCGCAACACATCAACGACATATCAGGTGCAAAGCAATCAGGTGATTGCTTGCACTTGAACGGCGTCATTAACGCTTTGCCTATGCCTTCAGCATTGATGTTGGTTCGAATACCGTCGCAGACATTGTCCACCGGTATGGTTTCGAAATGGTTCACGACACCCCATGACCGTACCGGGCTCATCTCCTGGTCATTCAGGTTGCGCAGGACCAATCGCGGCAACGCCGGCGAACCCACACGGAAACCGATGTACAACACAGCAACGCCGTCATCCGTCGCCATAGCGTTCAAGGGCGCGCCCGAGCGCCCCCCGCAGACCCAGGTCATCCGGGCTCCATGTCTCGGCATTGCCTTGCGCCGGCACCGGACACTCCAGCCTCCGTTTTCCGTAAGTGCGTAGAGGTTGGTCTGTGTTCTACGCGGACACCGATATGAATTCCGGGTATACGCGAGCCTTGCCAGGCGCCACCACATTCTATCGGCAATTCGCTGAACACGCCGCCATCCACTTCGATGGCACGATACGGTCATGCCTCATATTCAGTTGCCAGACGTCTATACAAAGGAACTGACTATTGACTCATATGATGGAGTCAATAGTCAGTTGTTTTGGTATTATGACCCGTCAATGCACAGCTCCAAGTAAATTGCGCTGCTTCACCACTCGCGTTCCTTGACTGCGACATCGCAATGAAAGCCAACGCATTCAACCCGGCCAAGGTACTGCTCTCTGAGAGGAGTGAAATCCCGCCATAACCCCGCCCTTCGGGTTTGAAGGAAGACACCCGCCTTACGGCAAAAAATGCTCGAAATGGCACAAAGCCTTGTCTTGCGCTGTTTCACCCTCATTAGACTGTTTTCTTGCAAACAGATTTGCATAAGATTAATACCAGATCTCAGTAACAGCGACCCGTTTTATGGGATCATAGCGGTTCACTCGGGCAGACGCGGTGCGCAGCGCGATGCTTCTGCATCGGGCAAGCAATGCAACGCACCCGATGGGCCGCTATGACCCACCCGAAGGGCCGGGCGCTGTTTCCCGCCAGCTACGTTGCGCGCCGCTTGTGGTACATGTACCACGGCGCGACACGCGCCTTGCCAGCGGAAAAAATCACTCCGGTGAAATGGGTCGCTGTTACTGATATCTGGTATAATAGGGCCTGACCCTAAGAAAAGCGGACGACATGCCTCGACTTCACCAACATCCAAAACGCTACCTTGTTCAGCTTGCTGGATGGCTGCGCTGCGCGGGGGTCGTTATTCTGCTGTTTGCCTGTTTGGGACCTGCCCATGCGCGCGAAGACGCCCCAGCCGTGCCGCCACAGGCCGTGAAGGTCGTTCCCGAAGCCAGCGATGCGAAGATTGAGGAGCGCCTTCAACGCATCCTGAAATCGACCGGATGGTTCGAGGCGACCCGCGTATCAGTGAACGACGGGGTGGTCTTCCTCGACGGCACGACCCAGACTCAGGAGCATCGGGCCTGGGCCGGCGCGCTGGCTGAAAGCACACAAGGCACTGTCGCCGTAGTCAATCGAATCGAGGCCAATGCCGATGTCGGCTCGACCTTTGCACGCGCAGGCGAGGAGTTTGCAAGCTTCTATCGGCAGATGGTTCGGACCTGGCCGCTGGTCGCGCTCGCCGCCCTCATTCTGCTGGCTACATGGCTGCTCGCCAGACTGGTGGCACACGCGGTTCGGCGATTGTTCGCCGGCCGCATCAGGTCGCCGTTGCTGCTGTCAGTGGTGGCAAGGGCGTTTGCGGTTCCAGTCTTTCTGCTTGGCGTCTATTTCGTGTTGCAGTTTTCAGGGCTGACGCGGCTGGCTATTACTGTGCTTGGGGGCACCGGACTGGTCGGCATCATCATCGGCTTCGGTCTGCGCGACATCGCCGAAAATTTCCTGGCGAGCGTCCTGCTCAGCGTGCGCAATCCATTTCACAGCGGCGACCTGATCGATGTCGGCGGGCACACAGGCGTCGTTCAGAACCTTAACGTGCGGAGTACCGTACTGCTCACGCTCGATGGAAATCAGGTGCAAATCCCCAATGCCATCGTCTACAAGAGCATCATCAAGAACTACAGCAGCATTCCGAGCCGTCGCGCCGAGTTTGCGGTCGGCATCGGTTACGAGTCCTCGGCCGCCAGGGCGCAGGTCCTGATCGCGGCGGTATTGCAGGAGCATCCCGCCGTCCTCAATACACCCGAGCCACTGGTCCTGGTGGAGGAATTGGGGGCAGCAACTGTGAACTTGCGCATCTATTATTGGTTCGACAGTACCACCTACTCGCCTTACAGAATCAACTCGGCGTTGCTGCGCCAGACCAAGAACGCACTCCTCAATGGCGGCATCGAACTGCCGGATTCTGCTCGCGAGATCATTTTCCCCAAGGGCGTTCCCGTCATTCAGATGACGAGCAGCGCAGACGCCTGCAGCACAACCGAAGACGGTGCTGTCGCAGCCAGTGCCTCTGATGAGATGAGCGATACGACGCCCAGCGAAGGCAACTTGTCCAACGAGACGGTGGAAATGCAGGAACAGCAATCCGAAGGCAACCTGCCGGAAGCGCAGGAAAACCTGCTCAAGAAATAAAGCGTGTTGCGCTCAATAGGGATCAGCTGACTTACCCAACAAATACAAAAAGGGTTCGCTGCGATTGTGCGCGCGAACCCTTCGTGAGACATGCCGTTCAGGGCAAATCCGGGGAATCTGGTAACACCAGTACCCCCAACACAAGACATCAGACGTAGAAGGCTGCTCCAATACGAGATGCCTGTGTCCAGATTACCGTAACAGCAGTTTTGATCTCACTCGACATAGGATCACCTCCTCTCAATTGTTAATGACATCCATGAGCGTATCAGGTGTTCGCGCATCGTCAATCAGGAAATCACATCACTTCACAGCCTGATTGAACCGGCCAGGCCGGAACGGCGTCAGCATGTCAGCCTCCCTGCCCGTTGCGATCTCTTGCGCCACAAGCCGACCCACCAGAGGACCAAGGGTGACGCCTGAATGCATGACCGCGACATAGATGTCATTGTCCAGCCGGCCGATGGCCGGATAGCTGTCCGCAGGCATTGGCCGCACGCCATACCGAACCTTTTCCATCTTCAATCCAGCCGCAGCGTTTGGCAGGCGTTGCTTCAGTCTCTCAAGCATGCGCTGCGCGACATCCTCCACCGCACCATCTCCAAGCGCACCTGAAAACAGGTTGCCGCAGATCGCCCGGCCATCCGGCAGTTGCTTGAAGTGGACATCGGGTGACCATACCAGGTGGTTGAGTTGAAAAGGCAGTTCACTGGTTTCAATCAGCACGCCCGGCTCGTTCTGCATTGGCAGTTTTCCACCACATTTTTCCGCCAGCTCACCCGTCATGACGCCTGCTGCAACGATCACTTCATCCACCTGGATACGTCCTGCCGGGCTGGTGATGACATGACCGGCATCCGCGCCCGGTTCAATGGCTGACACCGGAGCACCTGCCAGAATGATCGCACCGGCTTCCTGGGCTGCGCGAAGTATCATGCGCGTGGCATGGCCGGCCTCGATGGCGCCTTCCTGCTCCAGCAGCAGGGCTCTCGGCGGCAAATCCGCCAGTTCCGGTTCAAGCACCTTCAACTCATCGCGGTTCACCAGCCTTACCGGGTGACCAAACCGGCCAAGCTCCTCAACGAGATCGTCCAGTTGACTGTCGTGTGCTTCCCAGTTCAGCGCCCCGGTCCAGCGCGTCTCCAGCGCGCCGTTGAATTGCGCATCCAGGTCGCGATGAGCCTGAATGGCTGCAACCCGCATCTCGTAATAGTCGGTACGAACCACAAAACTGGCGTTTATCCATCCCATTGAACGAGAAGATGCCCCGGATGCGGGCTCATGCGATTCAAATACCGATACCCTGCATCCAGCCAGAGCCAGTTCACGCGCTATACAGGCCCCGATCAGGCCTGCTCCAACGATGCCAACATGCTTCAATTTACCTGCTCCGCCAGTTATTCAATCAAAAAGGTCGCCCGACATTTGTGTCGCACGACCTCCTGTAGCTTTTTCCCGCCCTGCCGGGCAGGTCAGATCATCAATGGGGCTACTTAATTCTCTCCGATTTCACTTTCGATCCGCTGGATTTCGTCTTTAAGCTGAAGCTTGCGGCGCTTTATCCGCACTATTTCCATGCTGTCTATCGAAGAATGCTGCATGGCGCTGTCAAGTTGGTTTTCCAACGCTTGATGTTTTGCGCTTAGCTCCGACAAATGTGACTGAAGAGACATATTAAACCTCCTGCAAGTTGTGAAACGGACAATGCAAGTCTGGCACGCAAGACGTGTCAAGTCGATGCAGCATGTGCTGATTTCGAGTGAATTTTTTGTAAGCTGCACAATGAAGGCTTGCCAAAGTCGCGCAATACCCGGAAAAACACCCCACAGCCACGCACTTAAAAAAGGATGCGGTTTCACATGACCACAGGGCCGGGCAAGGACACTTTGATGGTCTTGCTGAATACGTTGAAACAACGTCATCGCGATCTGGATGTCGCGATTGATTCGCTGGTCGCCACCGCCAGCGCCGATCAGTTGCAGTTGCGCAGGCTGAAAAAGGAGAAACTGGCACTGAAAGACCGCATCGCCAAAATCGAGG
>JBDNEZ010000030.1:0-7268 GCA_041690095.1 Anderseniella sp. | reverse complement strand
GGACAATTCGGAAATTTCTACATCAGCTCCACCCGGCCTCTTGGCCGGGTGTATTGTTTCAGGTAAGGCTTGAGCCATGACCAACACACCTGATCCGTTACCCGTTTTGCAGGCGCTGATCCGCTGCCCCTCCGTTACACCCCTGGAGGCCGGCGTCCTGGATTTCATGGAAAGTCTCATGGTTCCGGCAGGCTTTACCGCCAGCCGGATGCCGTTTTCCGAAGACGGCACGGCTGATGTCGACAACCTGTTCTTGCGTATCGGCACCAACGGACCGCATTTTTGCTTTGCTGGCCACGTGGATGTGGTGCCGCCGGGAGCCGATGAGCTGTGGTCGCATCCGCCGTTTGCCGCCGACATTCATGATGGTGTCATCTATGGCCGCGGCGCCTGCGACATGAAGGGCTCGGTTGCTGCCTTTTGCGCTGCCGCGATCGGTTTTGCATCCGATCATGCGGACAACCTGCCCGGCTCGGTATCCCTGCTGATCACCGGCGATGAAGAAGGCATTGCCATCAACGGCACGGTAAAGATGCTGGCGGAACTGAAGCGCCGCAACGAGGTACCGGATGTCTGCCTGGTTGGAGAGCCGACCTGTCCCGGTGCGCTGGGCGATACACTCAAGATCGGCCGGCGTGGATCGATTCATTTCGAAGTCACCTGGACCGGCGTTCAGGGTCATTCCGCCTATCCGCACAAGGCACTCAACCCGATCACACCGCTGGCCCGCCTGATTGACCGTGTCGCCGCGCGTGAACTCGACAAGGGCACTGCGCACTTCGGGCCCTCCACGCTGGCGGTGACCAATTTTGACACCGGCAATCCGGCAAACAACGTCATACCGGCCACGGCCAATGCGCGGTTCAATATTCGCTACAATACCGAGCATTCGGCAGCCAGTTTGAAGGACTGGGTGGCGCTTGAGTGTGAAACGGTCAAGCAGGTGTTTGGCGGCACTTACGCCATTGCCATCATCGAAGGAGCCGACGCGTTCATGACCGAGCCGGGCAGCTTTGTTGACTGCATGGCCAGGGCGGTTACGGCAGAAACCGGTGTTGTGCCCAAGCTTGATACAGGGGGCGGCACGTCCGATGCGCGTTTCGTCAAGGATTATTGTCCGGTGGTTGAATTCGGCCCCGACAACGCCACTATCCACCAGGCCGATGAATGCATCAAGGTCAGCGAACTGGAAGCCCTCACACGGGTTTACCGGCGGATGCTGGACGACTGGTTTGCAGGAGCACGAGAGTGAACTTTGCACTGGAAGCCGTGCGCGGCTTAAAAGCCTGCTGGCGCCTGGTGTGCATGGATGAAGGCGGTCTTGATGACCTCGATCTGAGTTCGGATGGCTTCTGGAATTCATTTGCGGCAATCATACTGGTCGCGCCGCTTTATCTGTACTCGTCTGCCGCAGGTGCCCGGCTGGCCACGCCGCCGCAGCCTGAAAGGCACTGGTTCAGTGCTCTGGCGCTGCTTGTGTTGTTATGGGTCATGTGGCCCTGGGTCATGGTGACGGTGGCACGCATCATCGGCCGGCAACAGCATTATGTCCGCTATATCGTCGCCTATAACTGGTCGAGCGTGTATGTTATTGCGGCCCTGGTGCCGGTATTGCTGCTGCAGCAGGCCGGCATTTTAGATGCGGTCATCGCGGCGCTGGTGAGCTTTTGCATTATCGTGTGGTCGCTGTATTACCGCTGGTTTGTTGCAAAGATTGCACTCGAGGTGCCGACAATGGCGGCTGTAACGCTGGTATTTGCAGATCTTGCCATGTCAATTATGGTGTCAGTGGTTCTATGAATAGTCGACCCTGACCAGATACAGACCCTCGGGCGGCGCGACGGGACCGCAGGTCGATCGGTCAGCCGCCAGCAGCGCATCACGCACATCGCGGGCTGAGCGTTTTCCCGCACCGGCGAGCTTCAGCGTGCCGACGAGGGAGCGAACCTGATTGTGCAGGAAAGATCTGGCAGATGCCCGCACAACCACATCACGGCCCTCGCGTGACACATCCAGCCGGTCCAGGGTCTTCATCGGTGTGTTCGCCTGGCACTGACTGGAGCGGAACGTCGTAAAATCATGATGCCCGGTCAGGTGCTGTGCGGCCTCGTGCATGGCAACCTCATCCAGCCGATAAGGCACCCACCAGACCCGTTGACGATCCAGCGCCGGCGGTGCCCTGCTATCCCTGATGCGATATTCGTAATGGCGCGCTGATGCCGAGAACCTGGCGTGAAAACTGTCGTTCACTTCCTCGATGTCAAATACGCTCACCGGGTCGGGCCGTATCTGGGCATTGATGGCTGCCATGAGTTTTGCCGGCAGCCAGGTTTTATCGAGATCAATGTGGGCCACCTGGCCGAGTGCATGAACGCCTGCATCCGTGCGCCCCGCGCCAAACAATGTCGTGGGGGGTTGCCCCAGGCGTGACACCGCCTCTTCAACCGAAGCCTGCACCGAGGCTTGCCCGGCCTGGCGCTGCCAGCCTGAAAACGGTGAACCGTCATATTCAATGGTCATGCGATAGCGCGGCATCTGCCTTATCCCGCCCTGGATCCGACCGCAGGCTGCATACCGTTCAAAAACGTCTCCAGATCCATTACCGATTTGCCTTCACGCTGCAGGCGCACAGGACGAATTGCGCCATCGCTGCAGGCAATCGCCAGGCGCTCATCCAGCACTGTACCCGGTGCGCCGGAAACATCGGCTACTCGTTCAACCTGAAGCAGCTTGACCCGCACCGGCTTGTCGGACCCCTCGAGCAGGCACCACGCGCCCGGAAACGGTGACAGACCATGCACATGTCGCAGCACGCTCGCCGCCGGTTGATCAAAATCCAGGTGCGCTTCCTGTTTGGTAATCTTGGCAGCGTAGGTGATGCCGTCATCACCCTGGGGAACGGCCTGCAAAGTGCCGTCTGCCTCCAGTTGCGTCAGCACCTCGCTCATGGCTTCCGCACCTGCCTGGGCCAGTTCATCGTGCAGGGATTGGGTGGATGTCCGGTCATCTATGGGCACGCGCTGTTCATGCACCACTGGCCCGGTATCAAGTCCTGCTTCCATCTGCATGATGGCAACGCCTGTTTCAGTGTCACCAGCCATGATGGCGCGCTGTATCGGGGCTGCTCCGCGCCAGCGCGGCAGCAGTGATGCATGCACATTGAGACAGCCAAACCGCGGTGCCTGCAGGACAGGCTTCGGCAGCAACAACCCATAGGCCACCACGATTGCCACATCCGCCCGCAAGGCGGCGAAAGCTTCGTGTTGTTCAACCGGTTTCAGCGAGGCAGGCGTACGCACGTCGATCCCGCAGCTTTCTGCAAATTCATGAACCGGCGTCTTGCGCTGTTCCAGGCCGCGGCGCCCGGCGGCACGCGGCGGCTGGCTGTAGACTGCGGCAATGTCGTGTCCGTCACTTGTCAGGCGGGCAAGGGTCGGCACGGAAAACGCCGGCGTCCCCATGAAAATGATCCGCAGGCTCACACCTTTTCTCGCTGCTGGCGGGCAAGCTTGGAAAATTTCCGCACGATCGTGCCGCGTTTGAGGCGCGACAGGTAGTCGATGAAAAGTATGCCGTTCAAATGGTCGATTTCATGCTGCAGCACGGTGGCCATCAGCCCGTCATAAACCTCTTCATGTTGTTTGCCGAGACGATCCAGGTAAGATACCCGCACTTCAGCCGGGCGTTGAATATTGTCGAAGACATCGGGTATCGACAGACAGCCTTCTTCGTATTCCGACAGGTCGTCGCTGCTCCAGACGATCTCCGGGTTGATGAACGCAATCGGAGATTTCGGCAGGTCATCCTTGGCAAGGTCGACCACCAGCAGCCGCCTGGGTATGCCGACCTGAATGGCTGCCAGGCCGATGCCCGGCGCATCATACATGGTTGCAAGCATGTCATCGACCAGTCCGCGCAACTCGTCATCAACGCGTTCAACGGGCTGCGAGGTTTTCTTCAGCAACGGGTCAGGCAGCTTGATGATGTCACGAATGGCCATGAGTGGATAAGTCCGGATTATGCATGTGCTGACCTATCAGATAAGCATTCCGCACGCCGGGGTCAACGCAGCGCAAGATTCTAAAGCAATGTCCATCCATCACAATGGATACAATTGCTCTATCACGTTGGAAACGAGGATCTTTATCCGATCAGATGGTTTCATCTGATCGGATGATGAACTATGCCTGCCGCAACCACTTCGTCAGCCTGTCCAGCGCTTCATCAAGACTGTCCGGATCACGCAAATAGCACATGCGCAGGAAGCCTTCTCCACCGGGCCCGAAGGTGCCACCGGGCGCCAGCCCGACATTGGCTTCATCGATGATGCGCAGTGTTGCGCTCAAGCTGTCTGTCAGGCCATCGATACGGAAGAAGCTGTAGAACGCGCCTGCCGGATTTTCAAAACTCACATTGTTGAGCTGCCCGAGTGCGGCAGCCACCTTGTCGCGGCAGGTGCGCGCCATCTCGATCTGAATGGCCACGAAGTCTTCACCGTTCTCAATCGCTGCCAGCGCGCCTTTCTGCATGAAGGCGGCTGTGCCGGAGGTGTTGTACTGGATGATGCGTTCAATGGCCTGGCCCAGTGCCTGCGGTGCCTGCAGCCACCCGATACGCCATCCGGTCATGGCCCAGTTCTTGGAAAACGTATTGATATAGATGACCCGTTCATCCTGATCGCACACATCCAGAAACGAAGGCGAGCGGGCCGGACCGGAGCCGGTGTCGCCATAGTAGAAGCGCGAGTAAACCTCGTCTGCCAGTATCCATATTCCTGCCTCGCGCGCCATGTCGCGAATCGCAATCAGGTCGTCGCGCGATGCCACCCAGCCCAGCGGATTGGATGGGGAAATCAGGCAGATCATCTTCGTCCTGGGGCTGATGCTGTCGCGCATCGCATCCAGGTCCAGTGACCATTTCTGCTCATTGTAGAGCATTGGCACAAACACGGGCTTTGCACCCATCATGCGCATCGGCCCGGGAAAATTCGGCCAGGTGGGTGATGGAATGACAATCTCGTCATCCTTGTCGAGCAGCAGTTGCAAGGCCACCTGTATGGCCTGCATGCCACCGCCGGTAACAAAAAACCGCTCGCTGGAAAAACGCCCGGGCCAGAATTTCTCGTGGTACGCGGCCAGCGCGTTGCGAAGCTGCGGCAGTCCCCGCTGCCAGGTGTAGAATGTCTCCCCGTCGAACAGGGCTTTGGAAGCCGCCTGACAGATGAAGTCAGGCGTTTTGAGCGGGCCTTCTCCGGTCCATAGCGGGATCAGTCCTTCGCGGCCAAAACCGTGGTTGACGGCGCTCAGAATGCCGCTGTCGGGTTCATCCTGCTGGCTTTGACGAATACCGGAAACCAGCATGTCTGGAGTAAGGGCTGTCATCTGATTGCCGCCTTGTCCTTGAAAGGGCTGTTGTTCGGTGATCAGTATTTCAACAAAGCGCCGTAGGCAAACAAAAACCCCGGCTTGGATATTGCTCTAGCCGGGGTTCACTATCAACGGGTACGAGCGTACCTTGAAATCAGCGTTTCAGAAGATCGCGGATTTCGGTCAGCAGGACCACATCTGCCGGTGGTGCAGAAGGAGCTGCCTCTTCCTTTTTCTTCATCGAGTTGGCCGAGCGCACGACCAGGAACAGGATGAAGGCAACAATCAGGAAGTTGACAACCGCAGTGAGGAAGTTGCCGTAAGCCAGCACCGCACCCTGTTCACGCGCGGCATCCAGTGTGCTTGCCGTCACGTCACTGGCGAGCGGTGCGAACATGTTTGAAAAGTCGACGCCGCCGGTAATGGCACCGACGATCGGCATGATGATGTCGTCCACCAGGGACTTCACGATCAGACCGAATGCGCCGGCAATGATCACGCCGATGGCCAGGTCAAGGACATTGCCCTTGAAGGCAAACTCTTTGAATTCTTTAAGCATAATATTTCCCCTCATGATGTTGTTCGAAGCCCGTCATTTTGGTGACTGCAAACGTGCAACCATTAACATCAAATCTTGTGACCTAATAACGTCGGCCAAACAAGTCCGGCCAACCGGGTTACAACCGGAAATTACAGTACTGATTTCAATCGCCACCCGTCATCTCCCGGATCACGGTGGTATTTGATTGCTCCGGGTAAAACTCATGAACTTGACCACTTCTAAAGTGCTAAGCCAAATTTATGGGTTCAATTGAACCCATGTTGTTCTAGACTTGACCCCGGTCTACCCACCCTGATTGTGAACAGAAAGGTCTTTTTACCACCGCAATGCTTTCCACCTGGGGCGTAATTCTCATTGCATTGGGCTATGTGGGCGGCCTGTTCGCCATCGCAGCCTATGGTGATCGTGCTGCCTCCGGCATGCGCCACGGGGCAGCCCGGCCATACGTGTATGCCCTGTCGCTTGCGGTCTACTGCACCTCATGGACGTTTTACGGCAGCGTGGGGCTGGCATCAACTTCGGGCTATTACTTCCTGCCGATCTATCTTGGGCCGATATTGCTGATTGGCCTGGGCTGGCCCCTGGTCCGGCGTATTGTCAGCCTGTCCAAAGCCCAGAACATAACCTCGATTGCAGACTTTCTGGCGGCGCGCTACGGCAAGAACCAGTTGCTCGGCGGGATTGCCGCGTTCATCGCGGTCATCGGAGTTGTGCCTTACATATCCCTGCAACTGAAAGCGGTCTCGCTGTCACTCAGCGCACTGGGGCCGCTGGGTGTTGATACCGGAATCCTGGAAACCGGTTTCGGCGATGTGCCCATGTTTGTGGCCATCGCCATGGCCATTTTCGCCATCCTGTTCGGCACCCGTCATGCCGACGCGACAGAACATCAAAACGGATTGATCCTGTCGGTTGCGGCGGAAAGCCTCGTCAAGCTGATCGCTTTCATCGCAATCGGGACATTCATCACCTTTGTGATGATGGGAGGACCGGCGGAATTGTTCGAGCGGGCATCGCAAAGCCCTGAAATTGTCGCCCTGTTCAGCGCACCGATAGATCTGCCACGGTTTGCGACCATGACATTTCTCGCAGTCTGCGCGGTGATTCTGCTGCCGCGTCAGTTCCATCTGGCGGTGGTTGAGAACACCTCACTGGACGATGTCAGCAAGGCATCCTGGACGTTTCCACTCTACCTGGTGATGATCAATATTTTCGTTATTCCGATCGCCATTGCAGGACTGCTGACGTTCAAGGGACAGGCCGTTGACGGTGATACATTTGTGCTGGCCTTGCCGGTGGCAGACGGGCAGCCATTACTGGCCATGCTGGCGTTTATCGGT
>JBDNEZ010000029.1:0-3265 GCA_041690095.1 Anderseniella sp. | reverse complement strand
GCGGCACCAGCCCCAATTGCGCCCCGACTGTTCGCCGGCAACGCGGCCCTTCTCAAACAGGGCAACTTTCAGGCCGCGCTCGGCAAGCTCCAGAGCGGTGCAGGTGCCGATGATGCCGCCACCGATGACAACGACATCAACGGCGTCAGGCAGCTTGGAATCTGTATCGACAGGTTCGGGTAAGGGTACCATGTTGGCTGCGAGCATATGGTCGGTTTCCGCCCATTGCCAAGCACAATCAACACCTCATCAACCGGCGCGTGGATGGGCCTTGTCATATTGCGACAACAGGTGCTCGCGGTCCACGCCGGTATAGACCTGGGTGGTGGACAGGCTGGCGTGGCCCAGCAGTTCCTGGATGGTGCGAAGATCTGCGCCTCCGCCCAGCAGATGGGTTGCAAACGAGTGGCGCAGTGCGTGCGGCGTTGCAGTATCCGGCAGGCAAAGTGCTGAGCGCAGTTTCTGCATCAGCAGCTGAATATTGCGGGCGTTGAGCCTGCGGCCCTGCCTGCCGATGAACAAGGGCCCCTGCGGATCAAGACCCGGCGTCAGTTCCATGTAATTCTGCACCGCACTGGTTGCAGCAGGCAGTACCGGCACAAGACGGGTCTTGTTGCCCTTGCCGCAGATGCGCAGCACGTCTTCATTGGGCGCTACGGGAGCCTCGTGCCGATCCAGGTTCAGAGCTTCGGATATGCGCAGCCCGCAGCCGTACAACAACAACAGCACGGCGGTGTCGCGGGCGATGATCCAGGCGTCCGCATTACCGCAGACATCGGTTGCTGCCAGGCTCATTGTTTGCTTGGCAGCATCGGCAGTCAGGGGTTTTGGAATGGCGTGGGGCAGCTTGGGCGACCGCAATATGGCAACGGCCGGATTGCGCAGGATGCCTTCATTGTCGAACCAGCGATATAATGTGCGGATGGCGGACAACTGCCGGGCCATGGTGCGGCTTTCAATACCGGTTGACCGGCGCGCGGCCATGAAAGCGCGGAAGTCCAGCGGCTTGAGGGTCTGCAGATCATGCAAGGACGCGGGTTTGCCCAGATGCTCTGACAGGAACCGGGTGAACTGGGTGATATCGCGGATATAGGCATCAAGGGTGTGCGGGCTCACCTGTTTTTCAATTCGCAGATGCCTGATCCATGCAGCGATCTTTTCAGCCGCATCGCTGGCCGTGTTGAACTGGATTGGCTGATCAGCATGTGTCATGCGCCCATTCTACATGTGGATGGTTAACGCAGTGCTGATCCGGGGTTGTGACCCTGCTTATTGGTGTTCGCGGAGTGTAATGAACCCGGTGATGGCTTCAATCACACCGGGTGCCAGCGGCAAGGCGGGGTTTGCGCGTCGGTCGATCGGCATTTAACTTGCACCAGCAGCACTCCATTCCAGCTGATCAGCAATGCCATCAGCAGAAACCCGATGCAGCGTCGCAAGGCCACGGCCAGCACCGTCAGCAGATCCTAAAGGATTTTCTGACCGGTCTTGGCCCAGTCTGCCGTGAAGGCCTCCAGTCCCTTGTCAGTCAGAGGGTGTTTGACCAGCGCCTTCAAGGTTGCCGGCGGCACGGTGGCGACATCCGCACCGGCAAGGGCGGCCTGCTTGACATGGTTTACCGTGCGGATCGAGGCCGCCAGGATCTCGGTACGGAAATCGTAATTGTCATAGATTTCGCGGATTTCCTCGATCACTTCCATGCCGTCAAGGCCGATATCATCGAGACGGCCGATAAACGGGGAAATGAACGTCGCGCCGGATTTGGCTGCCAGCAATGCCTGATTGGCATTGAAGCACAAGGTGACATTGACCATGGTGCCGTCACCGGCCAGTGTGCTGCAGGCCTTGAGGCCATCCCATGTCATTGGCACCTTCACTGTGACGTTGTTGGCGATTTTTGCCAGATGGCGGCCTTCGGCAATCATCCCGTCAGCATCGAGGGCGACAACTTCGGCTGATACCGGACCGGGTATCAGCTTGCAGATTTCGGCAATGGTTTCCTGGAAATCACCGCCGGCCTTGGCCACCAGAGAGGGATTGGTGGTGACGCCATCGAGCAGGCCCATGGCGGCCAGTTCGCGAATTTCATCAAGGTCTGCGGTGTCAGCAAAGAATTTCATGGATACAGTCCGTTAAATGGTAAGGGTTGCGCCGAACCTAGCACCGGCATCGTGGCAAGCCAATGGAGAAGTGATGTCTGAGGTGTTGCGGTTGATCCGCGCGCGTGTTTGCGCCAGCTTGGACCTTACATGACAACCGATTCCACAGTTCAGGTTCTGCTGCCTCTGGCGCTGGATGCTGCCTACACCTATCTGGTGCCGGATGGCATGGCGCTGGTTGCAGGCGACTATGTGCGGGTACCTTTGGGGCCGCGCCAGGTGATCGGTGTGGTCTGGGCAACGGGCGGGACCGCGCCGGAGGCGGCCAGGCTGAGGCCGGTCAGTGAAAAATACGATGCGCCTGCCATGCCGGACCTGCATCGGCAGTTTATCGACTGGGTGGCGCAATACTATTTAGAAGCGCCGGGATCTGTGTTGCGAATGGCATTGCGCGTGCCGCAAGCCCTTGGCGGGCAGCGCCAGCAGATCGCCTATCGGGCATCCGGGCGCGAACCGGGCAAGCTGACAGCGCAACGCGCACGGGTGCTGGATGTGGCTGGCGACGGGCTGGCGCGGCGTGCAACCGAGCTTGCACATGAAGCCGGTGTCGGTGCATCGGTGGTGAAAGGGCTGGTCAAGACCGGGGCGCTGGAGACGGTCGCGATGCCTGCCATGACGGCATTTGCCGAACCGGATCCGGCCCACAACCGGGTCGAGCTGTCCGACAGTCAGAAACTGGCATCCGGTGACCTGCGCAAGACCGTGACCGCGCGCCGGTTTTCGGTGTCGTTGCTGGATGGAGTTACCGGCTCGGGCAAGACGGAAGTCTATTTCGAGGCGATGGCAGCCGCACTTGCGCAAGGCAGGCAAGTATTGCTGTTGCTGCCGGAAATCGCGCTGACCGCGAGTTTTTTGCGCCGCGTGGAAGAGCGCTTTGGCGTGCCGCCGGCAGAATGGCATTCGGCGGTGCGTCCAAGAGAACGCGAAAGGGTGTGGCGCGGTGTGGCGAGTGGCGAGGCGCGCATTGTCGTCGGCGCGAGGTCAGCCCTGTTTCTGCCGTGGCAGCGGCCGGGCCTGATCGTGGTGGACGAGGAGCACGAACCGGCTTTCAAGCAGTCGGAAGGCGTCAACTACCATGCCCGCGACATGGCGGTTCTATATGGATC
>JBDNEZ010000028.1:0-16063 GCA_041690095.1 Anderseniella sp. | reverse complement strand
GCCCATGAGCTTGCCTGACCCCATGTGTGACATATTCGTCACAGTTTTCAAAAAAACTATGCAGGAAGGATGATACGAATTGTACCGATAGGAGAATCTGCCTACGGTCGCCTATCAATTTACGCAGGGGTATTAAAAATGTTGAAGAAATCACTCACCGGTCTGGTAGCGTCCGTGGCGTTTGGGGCAATGACACTCGGCGCGTCCGCTGCCGATCTGGAAGTTTCCGATACAGCGGTTCAGGACTGGACCGGACCTTACATCGGTGCGCTGGTCGGTATTGGATCATTTGACGCATCGGCAAGGGTTTTCGGTTCCGGACCCGATTCAATTACCGCGTCTTTTTCTGACAGCGGGGTTATGGGCGGCCTTACCGTGGGCTGGAACGTTCAGGACGGCCATATTGTGTATGGCATCGAGGGCGATGTGAGCTTCGGCGACGTCGATGACACACTTAGTAACGTCGGTTTTTTCACACAAGCTGATCTCACAGCCAGCACGGACCTGTTCGCAACCGTGCGCGGACGGGTTGGCGTCACTGCAAGTGACATCCTGCTTTATACCACGTTCGGGCTGGCAATTCTTGACGGCGATGTGTCCTCTTCTGCGGGAGGTTCCAGCAGCTTCACCGCACTGGGTGGTGTCGTGGGTGCTGGTGCCGAACTTGCCATCAATCGCGACGTCAGTGTCAAGGCGGAAATTCTGTATGCCATTTTTGATGAGGATATCGGGATCGGAGACCTCGGCGGATTTAATCCGGGTGACAATGTGAACATCGACGAATTCTACACGGTTCGCATTGGGGTGAACTGGCACTTCTGATCTAGATCAGGATAATTTTTGGTTGCAGCAACCAAAAATCATAAACCTGATCGTTTCCAAAGTGTTAGAGCAACTTTAAGGGTTCAATTGAACCCGCGTTGCTCTAGCCGAACATCCCGCCTTCATCGGCATCCAGCACTATGGAAGCCATCGTGACATGGCGTGGCCGGGTCAGTGCAAATATGCCGGCTTCGACCACGTCTCGTGATGTGGCCATAGACGTATCGGGGCGCTCGGCGTTCCAATCATCTTCATTCAGCGGCGAGATGGTCTCCAGATCGGGTGGGTACAGCGCGTGCACCCGTACCGGCTTCCCCTTCAGTTCCTGACGAAGTCCGTCGCTCATGCCGGTCTGGGCGTGCTTGGCCATGTGAAATGGCACCGCTGCGGTGTGCAGGGGAGTATTGGCAATGCCGGAGATCGACACGATGTTGAGAATATCACCGGCGCCGCTTGCCAGCAGGCACGGCACCAGTTGCCGCGTCAGCAGGAAGCTGCCAGTGGCGGCCGAGTTGATGGTATTCACAACGGAATAGGCATCGTATTCATCCATCGACCCTTCCAGCCATTGCGCGCCATTGTTGATCAGTATGTCGAGTTTCGGATGAGCCTTGCGCATGGCTTCGCCAAACGCATCGACGGTGCCGGGTTCGGCCAGGTCAAGCAGATGGGTTTCCGGTTTCGTGCCACAGCGCAGCCGAATTGCCTCTGCAGTACCTTCCAGCATTTCTGTCAGCCTGCCGGTCATGATGACATGCGCGCCTGCGCCAGCCATCACGGCGGCAAAGGCAGCGCCCAGACCGCGCGCAGCGCCGGTGATCAGGATTCTCTTTCCCTTCAATGCGCTCGCATCCATTTAAACAGCTCCTTCCGTCACGATGATCAACGGTCGTTCGACTTCGCCAAAGGCTTTGAGACCGGCAAGACCGGCAGCGCCCGATGGTGTTGTGGGCATACCCTGACTGCCCAGTCTGTTGGCCGCATCGCGGGCTTGCGCATCGGTAATGGTCATGAAGTGAACGCCGGTGCGTTCAAAAATACCGAAGGCAATCAGCGACGGCTCCTTGCAGTCAAGCCTGCCCATATTGGATGCAGCCCCTGTGACCTGCACCGGGTATCCGGCTGCATGGCTTTCAGTCAGGCAGGGTGCTTCGTTGGGTTCAACGATGATGATCTCCGGCTGCACGGACCAGTTTTCCCGGATCATGTGGGTGATGGCTCCGGCGATGCCGCCCACGCCTGCCTGCAGGAAAACGTGGCTGGGCCAGTCGCCACTTGCCTCAAATGCCTCGCGCAGTTCTTCCGCGATAACGGTATATCCTTCCATGACCAGCAATGGCGGGTGGCTGTATCCCGGCCAACAGCCGTCGGCCAGCAATATTGCGCCGGTTTCGGCGGCATCTGCCTTGGCCGCCTCTACACTTTGCGCATAGGTATCGCCGGCGCGCACGACTTGCGCATTCTGGGTTTCCCTGAGGCGCGTTTCAAATCCGGCGGGCACGTCGCTGGCCAGCAGAATGCGGGCCTTTGCACCGAATATGCGGGCACCTGCCGCAACCGCCATGCCGTGGTTGCCGGCACTGGCGCATACGAATGTCATGTTTGCAGCAAATGCTTTCACTACATCGTCCATGTAGTCTTGCGGGGCAAGCGGGGCACTGCCTGCCGCCTGCCAGGCCTCATCGATCAGGCGGGCAACTGCGTAGACTCCGCCAAGCGCCTTGAAGGCACCCAGGTTCATCCGTCGGGTTTCATCCTTGACCAGCATGGTTCGTCCGGTGGGGCCGATTCGGGTGGTCAACGGGGTGACCGCATAAACCGGACACGCCGCCAGCAGGCAGAGTGGTGCGGCCGGGTTTGGCGTAAACGCCGGAACATCTTCAAGTGTGGCGATTTGTTTTGTCATGTCCCGCAACTTATGGCGAGTAGCGCGACACTGCCAGTGCTTATTGGAACTGGAACTTATTTTAACACGTTGACCGAAACTTTTGTCACGCCGGCGCGGATCAGGCCGATTTTTCGCGCGGCCCCTTTTGACACATCGATGATGCGGGATTTGATGAACGGGCCACGATCATTGATGCGCACCACAACCGACTTGCCGTTACGCAGGTTCTTGACGCGCACCTTGGTGCCGAACGGCAAGGTGCGATGTGCTGCTGTCAGTCCTTCAGGTTTGAAGCGCTCGCCATTGGCGGTATGGGTACCCATTTTGTACCATGACGCCTTGCCGCTCTCGGCCGCATTGACAGGTGCCATGGCCAACAGGAAGACCGCGCAAGCGCTTAGCACGCCTGCAGCAAACAGGTACTTGTTCATTTAAATTCCCCGGTTTTGTTCCGGCTCACTTTAAACGCACATAATGAGGCCAATTCTTGTCGTGTTTGAGGAGTTTTCCTGATAACCATGGTGCCAATTGACCACATGACAGGGACCAATGCAGATGACATCCATGGGTACGGTTCTGGTAACAGGCGGCAGCAGGGGCATCGGCGCAGCATGCGTGAAACTGCTGGCGCGTGATGGTTACGATGTCGCGATCAATTACGCACACTCTGCCGCCCTGGCTGAACAACTGGCCCGTGACGTACGGGCGATGGGCCGTGATAGCGTCGCCATCAGGGCCGATGTGGGGTCTGAAGGCGATGTCACCGACATGTTCAGCCAGATCGACAAGTCCATGCCACGACTCTCCGGACTGGTCAACAATGCCGGTGTGTTGTTTCAAAAAGCCCGGCTTGAGCAGTTTGATGCCGAGCGGATCAACGAGACCATGCGGGTTAATGTGACCGGCAGCTTTTTGTGCGCGCGTGAAGCAGTGCGTCGCATGAGTACCGCCCATGGCGGACCCGGTGGCGCAATAGTCAACCTGTCATCAGCGGCTGCGCGCATCGGCTCTCCCAATGAATTCATCGACTATGCCGCCTCCAAGGGTGCCATTGATGCCATGACACTGGGGCTGTCAAAGGAAGTCGCCAGGGAGGGCATTCGGGTCAACGCAGTGCGCCCCGGCCTGATCCATACCGAAATAAATGCCTCAGCCGGCCAGCCCGATCGGGTTGAACGATTGCAGGGCCAGGTGCCGATGGGCAGGGGAGGGTCGGCAGACGAAGTGGCAGAGAGTATTGTGTGGCTGCTGTCGCCGGCAGCTTCGTATGTCACCGGCGTATTGCTGGATGTGGCGGGCGGCAGATAGGTGGTTGGTTTGATATTATACCAATGGCCCCCAATATTGACCCATTTGACCGATTTTTCGCGTTTGCTGGCTAGGCATGTTTCTCGTGGTGGTCTGGTTGACCACAAGGGGAGCATAACGACGCCCAGCGAGCGTGAAAAACCGGCCTTCGGTGGGCCAAATCCGCCCATCTGGTGCGTTGCGGTGCTTGCGAGATGCCCCGCATCGCACTGCGCGCCGCGCCTGCCAGAGTGTGCGGATTTGACTCCATCAAATGGGTCAATATTGGGGGCCATTGGTATTACGTCCGCCAGCGCAGCATGTAACGCTCTATCGCGCCGATCACTGCATTGAGCAGCACGCCGAGCAGGGACAGGATGACGACACCTGCAAACAGGCGTTCCAGATTATAAAGCGAGCCTGCCTCGAGAATATAGGCACCGATGCCGTGTTCGGCGCCCAGCATTTCCGCAGCAACCAGCAGGATGATCGCGATCGACAGAGAGACGCGCAAGCCGGACAGTATGCCGGGCATGGCGCCGGGCAGAATGATCTTGCGAACGATGGATTTCCAGCTCATGCCAAAACTCTGCCCCATGCGGACCAGCGTGCGGTCGACATTGTCCACGGCGCAGTAAGTGGCTACGACAGTGGGGGTGAAGGTGCCAAAGGCGATCAACGCATATTTCGACGCTTCATCGATGCCGAACCAGATGATGAACAGCGGCAGCAGGGCGATTTTGGGGATCGGGAACAGCGCTGCGATCAGCGGCACCATGCCGGCGCGGAAATAGGAGAACAGGCCGATCATCACCCCGGTGGCTATGCCTGCCGTCGCGCCCAGCGAGGCACCTATGAGCAGACGGGTTAAGGTGGGTGCCAGATGTGTCCACAACATTCCTGATTCATAAAGCTCGCGAAATGTCAGGAAAACGTCCGACGGTTTTGGCAGGGACAGGGGTGAAATGAAACCGCTTCTCGTGCCGGCCTCCGCCAGTCCGATCAACACTGCGAATACGGCCGGTCCCATCCAGCGATGAGGTTTCGGGGCAAACCCGCCACCTCGAAATCCTACCTGGCGGGCTATATCGGTTTCTTCCGCATCAGACATTGATCAGCTCCGCATCGGCAGCCCGCGCCTCATCGCGCATCAGGTTCCACAGGTATTTCTGCCGGAATTGCAGGTCTTTATCGCCATAACTGCGTTCATGCAGTGGTTTTTCAAGATGCATGATCTCACGGATCTGCCCGGGGCTGCGCGACAGCACAACGATCGAGTGGCCCATGCGCACCGCTTCATCCAGATTATGGGTCACATAGACCGCTGTAAAAGGTTGCCGTGTCCAAAGCGCCGCCAGATCATCCATCAGCAATTCGCGGGTCTGACTGTCGAGTGCTGACAGAGGTTCGTCCATCAGCATGACGGCCGGCTTCACTGCCAGTGCCCGGGCAATGCCGACACGCTGTTTCATTCCGCCGGACAGTTGCCTGGGCAAGGTGCGGGCAAAATCCGTCAACCTGGTTCGGGCCAGTACGTCACTGACGGTATTCTTGATGTCGGCCCGCGCGAGACCGTGATCTTCCAGTACCAGGGAGACATTACCGGCAACGCTCCTCCACGGCAGCAGAGCGTAATCCTGGAAGACATAAGTCAACGGGTTCAAGCAGTCTGCCGCGGGCACTCCCAGTTGCAGGACATTGCCGCCGGTGGGCTGCTCCAGCCCGCCGATCAACCGCAGCAGAGTGGATTTACCGCAACCCGTGGGGCCGACGACACAGACAATCCTGCCCGATGGAATGTCCAGCGAGATGTTGCGCAGAACTTCCAGATCGCCGTAGGAATGACTGATCCCTGATAGACGAATATCCATGAACAGTGCTCCGGCGGCGGTCTGGGCCCAGGCTTGTTCAGACCGTGCTGTTATCAAAAAGGGCTTTGGATCCTGACTCTGTCTATGGGTTCAATTGAACCCTTAAAGCTGATCTAGGCTTGGATGGTCTTCACATAGCTCGTATTCACAAGCGTATCCATCGTTATATCGGCATCGACCAGTGCTTCGGACTGAAACCATTTCAACTGATCCTGAATCGAGGTCACGTTCAGTGCCGCTCCCTCATTCAGGCGCATGGTGCCGTTGATGATCGACGGGGCCGCTTTTTCAAGGGGGCGGTCTGCGTAGACATATTTGTGTATCAGCCTGGCCATTTCATTGACGCCGGCGTCGCCTCCGGTTTTGGCAATCATTGCGGCATTGTAGTCGGCTACGCCTTTGGAGAATCCGGCCAGGAAGTCGCCTGTCATCACTTTCTGCTCCGCGGCGTTGCGGGCAGATGTGAACACGGTTGTGATCTGGTAATTTGGCAGGTAGTCGGACACGCTGCCAATGATGTGTGCCGTACCGGATTTGGCGAGCGGTTTGGCGATGTGCGGCACGATAGACCAGGCATCGATCTGACCGGACTTCAATGCACCGATGATCGCGCCAACTTTTTGCAATGGCTTGAATTTCATCGATACGCCCTCGGCCGCCGCGATCTTCGAGCCCATATAATGAAAGCTGGATCCTGCCGTGGACACGCCAAAGGTTTTGCCGTCCAGCATCGCGGGAGAGGTCACACCTGCCTTGAACGCCGCGTCGGAGACGAGGATTTTTTGACCGTCTATACCCGGTTCTTCGGAAAGTGCCCCGCCAATGACCTTGACGGCACCTTTTTGAGCCAGCGAAATCAAACCTCCTGAAACTGCTGTAACGGCATAGTCAATGCTGCCTGACGCAATCGCCACTGCCATCGGCTGCGCAGCCTGAAAAAACCTCAGTTCAACATCCAGACCGGATTCAGCAAAGTAGCCGCGTTCAAATGCAATGAAGCTGCCTGAGTGGCTGGTGAAGCGCAATGCGCCCACGGTGATCTTTCTGTTCTGCGACAAGGCCGGCCTGGCCAGACCGGCGGTTGCAGCTGCCCCACCGATAAGTGTCATTGCCTTGCGTCGGTTCATTGTCACCGTCATCTCTCCCTGAATTATACTGGTAATCAGGCCTGGCTCGCGTGCTGTCCGATTGCCGAATACCGGTGCTGGATCGGGTTTAACCGACGCTAGCCACCTGTCACGCTCATATGACGGGTGACAGCAGGTGACTTGGTGCGCCGGTCGATGATAAAATCATGACCTTTCGGCTTGCGGCCTATGGCTTCATCTATGGCAGCGCTCACCAGTTCATTGCCTTCGGACGCGCGCAGCGGGTCGCGCAGATCGGCAGCATCATCCTGTCCAAGGCACATATACAACGTGCCGGTGCAGGTCAGGCGCACCCGGTTGCAGCTTTCACAGAAGTTATGGGTCATCGGTGTAATGAAGCCGAGCCTGCCGCCGGTTTCTTTCACTTCAACATAACGTGCCGGGCCGCCGGTCTTGTAGGGGATGTCTTCCAGGGAGTACTTGTCCAGCAGGTTGGCGCGGACCACTGACAAGGGCAGATACTGCTCAGTGCGATCTTCTTCAATCTCGCCCAGCGGCATGGTCTCGATCAGGGTCAGATCCATGCCTTCGCCATGACACCATTTCATCATTGGTTCGATTTCGGTCTCATTGAAATTCTTCAGCGCAACCATGTTTATCTTGATGGCAAGGCCTGCTGCCTGAGCCGCCCTGATTCCACCCATTACCTTGTTCAGGTCACCCCAGCGGGTAATATCCTTGAACTTGCCGGTTTCAATCGTGTCGAGCGAGACGTTGATGCGCCTGACACCGTGGTCGACCAGCTGTGTGGCATATTTCTCAAGTTGGGAGCCGTTGGTCGTCAGGGTCAGTTCTTCCAGTGCCCCGGTTTTCAGGTGCCGTGACAGGTTTTCGAACAACGACATGATATTGCGGCGCACCAGTGGTTCACCACCGGTCAGACGCAGTTTCCGGACACCTTTTTCGACGAACACCGTGCACAACCGGTCCAGTTCCTCGAGCGTGAGAATGTCCTTCTTGGGCAGGAAGGTCATGTTTTCCGACATGCAATATACACAACGGAAGTCACAGCGATCAGTTACGGATACCCGCAAATAACTGACATGGCGACCGAACGGGTCGATCATCTCGGAAGCCGCTTCGGCTGGTATTTGAATTGAACTGTTCATGTTTGTCATACTTGGCGACCGCGGGCGGTCTCGTCAAGCTGCAACGGTCGATTTTGAAAAGCCCTGCCGCACAGTGGAATGACCAGGGGATTGTCAGGTCGCGATTGGCACGTTTGTTGCGTGGGATTAACCAATCAAGCTGTTTTGGCGCGATTTGTGCTAAAAAGGCGTTTCCAATGTTGATCGTGATGAAAAAATAGTCACTGTTGCTAAATTGTAGGGCAAGCGTCTATGTTTGCCTTAATAAATAACAAGACCGTGCAGCGAAATGTGTGGTCATCTGGGTGGAACGTCGTTCGGGGTGTTGAATGGGTAATGGTGGTGAATCCGGCGAACCGATGGTTCGCTTTCAAAACGTTCAGAAAAGTTATGACGGTGAGACGCTGGTTGTAAAGGATCTGAATCTCGATATCGCCAAAGGCGAGTTTGTCACCATGTTGGGCCCATCGGGTTCCGGCAAGACAACAACGCTGATGATGCTTGCGGGTTTTGAACCCGCCACACATGGCGAGATTTATCTTAATGGCAATCCGATAAATAATGTGCCACCGCACAAGCGCGGTATTGGCATGGTGTTTCAGAACTATGCCCTGTTCCCGCACATGTCGGTTTCCGAAAACCTTGCCTTTCCGTTAGCAGTCCGAGGCATGTCGAGGTCAGAACAGGAAGACCGGGTCAAGAAAGTGCTGGAAATGGTTGAGCTGCCGGAATTCGGCGGCAGACGCCCGGCTCAGCTTTCAGGGGGTCAGCAACAGCGTGTTGCGGTTGCCCGTGCCCTGGTGTTTGAACCTGATCTGGTCTTGATGGATGAGCCGCTAGGCGCGCTTGACAAGCAACTGCGTGAGCAGATGCAGTATGAAATCAAGCACATTCACAATTCGCTCGGCGTCACGGTTGTGTACGTAACCCATGACCAGTCTGAAGCGCTGACAATGTCCGACCGCGTCGCGGTTTTTGAGGACGGTATAATTCAGCAATTATCGAGTCCGGAAGAGCTTTACGAGCGCCCGGACAATTCTTTTGTGGCTCAGTTCATTGGTGAAAACAACAAGCTGCGCGGTACGGTTCAGGAAATCGGCAGGGATAAGCTTGCGACGGTCAAGCTCGACTCCGGCGATATCGTGAAAGCGCTTGCCGTCGGCGTTGGTGCCAGGGGAGAGCGCACACTTTTGTCTATTCGACCGGAGCGCGTTGCCATTGAGCCGAAGCAAACCAAAAACACGGTGACCCTGACCGGTCGGGTCGAGGAACTGATTTATCTGGGCGATCACATCCGCACCCGTATGTCGGTTGCCGGTCACACTGACTTTATTGTCAAGGTACCCAACAATGCCGAGCATCACGAACTCTCGCAGGGCCAGACCACGACGGTTGGCTGGCAGGCTGAGGATTGCCGGGCGCTGGATGATTTGGTTGCCTGAACTGATATATTCGAATTCTGTTCTGCCTCAATAGTGGGAGCAGGACGGTTTACCGGTGGTTTTGTGTTGAGCCATCGTTCTACCAAAGGGAGTAAGTTTGAATGAAGAAACTACTGACAACAAGCCTGTCGATTCTGGCACTCGGAGCTGTAGCAACAGCTGCAAGTGCAGAAGGCTCGCTTACGGCTGTATCGTGGGGCGGTGCCTACACGAAGAGCCAGGTGAAAGCGTATCAGGAACCTTTCACGGCAAAGACCGGCATCAAGATCAACTCAGTTGATTATTCCGGCGGTATCGCAGAAGTGAAAGCGCAGGTAGAAGCCGGCAACGTGTCCTGGGACATTGTCGACGTTGAGCTTTCTGATGCAGTTCGCGGTTGCGACGAAGGCCTGTTTGAAAAGATTGATGCATCAACCCTGCCTGCTGGTGCCGATGGTACGCCTGCCAAGGAAGATTTCCTGCCGGGTACTCTGCATGAATGCGCCGTGGCCAACATCGTATGGTCGACCATTTACGCCTATGACGACACCAAGATAGGTGACAAGAAGCCAACCACAATGGCTGACTTTTTCGACACCAAGACCTGGGTAGGCAAGCGTGGCCTGCGCAAGGGGCCAAAGCCAAACCTCGAGTTTGCCTTGATCGCTGACGGTATCGCTGCCAAGGACGTTTACGCTGAATTGGCCAAACCGGAAGCCATCGACCGTGCATTCGCCAAGCTCGCCACAATCAAGGGCGACGTTGTATGGTGGGAAGCTGGCGCGCAGCCTCCACAGCTTCTTGCTGACGGTGAAGTGCTGATGACCACGGCGTATAATGGCCGTATCTTCAATGCTGTTGCTGCGGAGAACAAGCCATTCGTCATCGTATGGGACGGCCAGGTTTGGGACCTCGACCTTTGGGCAATTCCAAAGGGCGCACCGAACATGGACAACGCCATGGCATTCCTGATGTTCTCGACCGAGACTCAGCAGCTTGCCAACCAGGCCAAGTACATTGCGTACGGCCCGGCTCGTAAGTCTTCCGCTCCTCTCGTGGGCAAATATGAAGACGGCAAGATCGACATGGGCCCACAGATGCCAACGGCACCGAACAACCTGGCAAACGCTGTTCAGAATGATTTTGAATGGTGGGCAGACAACCAGGATGCGCTGAACGAGCGCTTCAACGCCTGGCTCGCACAATAAGGCATATTTAGCCTGTGGCCGGACGGCTTTGTTGCCCGTCCGGTCCTTTTGAGCACTTTTTATGAATTGATTTGACTGGCGATATTCAAGGTCGCCGGCCGGGATGGGGAGAAGGCATACTATGGCCAACGTAGCATCAGCTGGCGTGCCGGAGGGCATTACCACAAGTGATGGCGTGCCACTCAAGGTTTCTCTGGCTCGCGCAACGAGGCGACAGCGCATCCAGGCGCTGGTTCTGGTTCTGCCGTTGCTGTTGTTCCTTATGGTGGCGTTTGTGCTGCCCATCGGCGAGATGCTTTTCCGCTCGTTCTACAGTCCGGTCGGTTCCAGCGTAATGCCGAACTTCACCAAGGTGATCAAGGATTGGGACGGTGAAGGCCTGCCTCCCGAGGCCATGTTCGAGGTGTTTGTCAAAGACATGACACAGGCCCGGGAAAGCAACGAGATCGGCAAGACCATTGGTAATCTTGCGACCCGGATAAACTATGAGATTCCCGGCTCGCGCGGCCTGTTTACCAAGTCGGCTCGAAAGGTCAAAGACATTACCGAGGGCCCCTACAAGGAAGCCTTGATCGCATTGGACAAGGGCTGGGAAAACCAGCACGTCTGGCGAACCCTGCAGCGGGTTTCCTCCGATTATACCATCTCGTTTTACCTCGCGGCGCTGGACCTGAAAGTTGACGAGAACAATGAGATTGTTCGCGCCGACCCTCTTTACCGGATTTATGTTCCGATCCTGTTCAAGACGTTGTGGCTCTCGGCGCTGATCACGGCGATATGCCTGTTGATCGCGTACCCGGTATCATACCTGCTGGCGACCTTGCCGCTGCGAACATCAAACCTGTTGATGATCATGGTGTTGCTGCCGTTCTGGACATCACTGCTGGTGCGCACAACCGCCTGGATAGCGATGCTGCAAACCGAAGGTATTGTGAATGACATTCTGGTGTTCACCCGGATCATTCCGGAAGATGGCCGCATTCAGATGATCTACAATATGACCGGCACGATCGTAGCCATGGTGCACATCCTGCTGCCGTTCATGATCCTGCCGTTGTATTCGGTGATGAAAACCATTCCACCATACTACATGCGCGCGGCACGCTCTTTGGGTGCAACGGGAACCTATTCTTTCGTCAAGGTGTATTTCCCGCAGACCATACCAGGCATAGCTGCAGGCACGCTGCTGGTGTTCATTCTGGCAATTGGCTACTACATCACACCGGCTCTGGTCGGCGGCAATGACGGGCTGTTGATTTCCAACCTGATTGCGGATCACATCAAGAAAACCCTGAACTGGAGTCTGGGCTCTGCTCTCGGCGCCATCCTGTTGACCGTCGTTCTGGTGTTCTACTGGATATACAACAAGCTTGTCGGTGTCGACAATCTGAAGTTCGGGTGAGGAAGCCATGATGACTATTCTGGAAAAGATCCCGTCACCCGGTTACAGCGCCTACATTGTCGCGTGTATCATTGCCTACCTGTTTACCGGCACGCTTGTTGCGACGATCGGCATCGCTATTATTCTCGGCCTGCCCTTGTTCTTCATGAACGAGTTGCCGCCATATGCAACTTGGCTGGAGAAATTCGGTCAGTACATCTTTCTGCTGATCTGCACGTTCATCTTTATTTTCCTGATCACGCCTGTGTTGGTGATCATGCCGTTGTCTTTCAATGTGGAACCCTATTTCACCTTTACCGAAGGCATGTTGTCACTTGACCCGGATGCGTTTTCGACCAGGTGGTATCAGGATATTTTCCTGTTCGGCATGAATGACCCTAATCGCTCCGATGGCTGGTGGTCCGACATGTTGAACAATGCAACCTGGGTGAAGGCTGCCTTTAACTCATTCAAGTTCGCCGTTCTTGCCACCATCATGGCGACGTTCTTTGGCACCTTGGCTGCGCTGGGCCTGTCGCGGCCGGAAATGCCGTTCCGCTCAGCCATCACCAGCCTGTTGATTTCACCGATGATCGTGCCGCTGGTGATCACCGCGACCGGCATGTTTTTTTTCTACGCAAAGAAGGATGTGTTTCCGTTCTTCCCGAACGGGCTCATCAATCATGATCTCGGCATCGTGCTGGCCCATGCCACCTTGGGCGTGCCGTTTGTAATCATCACCGTTACCGCAACGCTGACCGGATTCGACAATTCGCTGATCCGCGCGTCCAGAAGCCTTGGTGCCAATGGCTGGACCACGTTCCGCCGTGTCATCATGCCTTTGATCATGCCCGGCATGATCTCGGGAGCGCTGTTTGCCTTCATTACCTCTCTTGATGAGGTTGTTGCTGTGATCTTCCTTGCCGATGTGCATCAGGTAACCATTCCGCGGCAGATGTTCTCCGGCATTCGCGAACAGATTTCACCGACCATTCTGGCGGTTGCGACCTTGCTGGTGATGATTTCCATTGCCCTGCTGGCGACACTGGAAGTTCTGCGCCGTCGCTCTGAACGGCTTCGCGGCCTGTCGCCCGGTTAAACGCACACTGGCAGAGACGCAGTAACATCATGAACAGTAAAAGCATCCGCCGGCTCCTATCGCGCAGGCGGATGCTTTTTTTGTCAGGTACGGCCGCTGCCGGATTGGGGGCAACTACCTTGCATTTTGCCGGTCCGGGCAATGCCCAGGCCGGTGGCGAAGTGGACCTGATACTGGTGCTTGCGGTGGATTGTTCCTATTCGGTAGATGCCCGCGAGTACCGGTTGCAGATGGACGGCATCGGGCAGGCCTTCCAGACCAAAGAAGTGCATCGCGCTATTCAAAGCGGTATGCTGGGCCGTATCGCGGTAACGGTGTTTCAGTGGTCGGATGCGGAAAATCAGGCTTTGTCCACGCCGTGGACCGTGATTGACGGGCCGGCATCTGCCAACGCGTTCGCCCGGAAGATTTTTTCCGTTCAACGGCAACTTGCAGAAGGTGGCACGGCCATAGGCGCTGCCCTGCAGTTTGCAGCCGCTGCTGCGACCGCGGCACCGTTCACTGCCCTGAGAAGAGTGATCGACATTTCTTCCGATGGCCGCAACAATCGCGGCGAAATTGTCGAACTGGCACGCGATGAGGTGGTGGCGCGCGGCATTACCATCAACGGGCTGGCCATTTTGAATGAGTGGCCGACACTTGATCGCTATTTTGAAAATTCAATCATCGGCGGGCCGTATCACTTTGTACTGCCCGCCAATGATTATGATGCCTATCGCGAGGCGATTTATCGCAAACTCATCAAGGAGATCACCGGTCCGGGATTGTCCTGATCAACTATTCGCAGCCAGCAAATCGTCCAGATCCAGCCGCTCGGTTGTCATGGCCAGGGTGCCGTCTGCGTTACGTGGCCAGTCTGTCTCGGGCCTGTCCCAGTACAGTTCAACCCCATTGCCATCCGGGTCGCGCAGATAAAGCGCTTGTGACACGCCATGATCAGATGCCCCATCAAGTTCATAGCCGGCAAGTTTCACGCGCCGCAGGGCATCAGCCAGGTCTGCCCGTTCCGGGTATAGAATAGCCAGGTGAAACAGGCCGGTGGTGCCGTGTGGTGGTGGTGAACCGCCTTCGCTTTCCCAGGTGTTGAGACCTATATGGTGATGATAGTCACCTGCAGCGACAAAAGCAGCCTGTTCGCCATAGCGTTGCTTTATACTGAAGCCCAGCACGCCAACATAAAACCCGAGCGCCCGGTCAATATTGGCCACCTTCAGGTGAACATGGCCAATGCGGGTACCGGCGGCGACAGGCGCTTGCGGGGCAGGATCGATAGTTTTGGACATTGTTACTGTCTCCATGAAACCTGATCGCTTCCAAAGTGTTAGAGCAATTTTAGCCATCCATATGAATGGCTATTGCTCCAGGATTACGCGTTGACTGTTGCTTTGCGGTTCTGCATGGCATCCACCGCAAATGCGCCGCTGCCAAGCATGGCCTGTGCAACCAGAACAACGGCCCAGAACAACGGATATTCCCAGCCGCCGCCCTGATTGGAAAACACCCAGCCATTGCCGGCGTGTGCCCACATGGCCCCGAGCAGGACGGGAACCATGGCGAGCGATACAAGCCGTGTCTGAAAGCCAACCAGCAGGGCGAGTCCGCCGACGATTTCAACGAATACGGTTACATAAGCCAGAAAGCCGGGCAACCCGAGAGATTCAAAGAAACCCACTGCGCCCGCCATGGTGAAAACAAGTACTTTTAAAAGTCCATGGGAAATGGCGGCAATAGCCAATGTGACGCGAAGCAGGGCGGTGCCGTTTGCGGTTAGTTGCTCATTGTTCATGTGATTTATCGCTTTCGTGAATTGGTTTTGATGACGCATGGATAGGGCATTTAGGTCTGGAGATAATCTGGTAAATATGAGATAAATTATCTCCTGTAAGGAGATAATATGGATCGCCTTCGCGCCATTGAGGTTTTTGTCACCGTTGTGGAACAGGGCAGCTTTGCGGCTGCTGCCGATATGCTTGATCTGTCGCGCAACATGGCGTCGCGTCACGTGGCGGACCTTGAAGCCTATCTCGGTGCGCGCCTGTTGAACCGCACTACCCGTTCGCTCAGCCTGACCAGCACCGGTGCGGTCTATATCGAGCGGGCAAGAGAAATATTGGCACAGCTTGACGAGGCAGACCGGGTTGCGGGCTTTCAGACTCTGACCCCCCAGGGCAGGCTTGCCTTGTCTGCGCCAATGTCATTCGGGGTGCGCCATGTGGCGCCCCATCTCGGGCAATACACGTCTGCAAATCCGAATGTTGCCATCGACATGTCGCTGAATGACCGCACTGTTGATCTGGTTGAGGAAGGCTTCGATGTTGCGATCCGCATTGCCGGCAAGATGGCAGACTCCAATCTGATTGCCAGACGCATAGCCAGTGTAGAGGTGATCTTGTGTGCAAGTCCTGGCTATCTCGCAAACCATGGCAGTCCCGAAACGCCCAAATCCCTGACTGATCATCGCTGCCTTGGATATACGCTTGGTCAGGAGGGTAATACCTGGTCATTGCGCAATGCTGCAGGCACGGTTGAGCAAGTGCGCATATCGCCGGCGGTATCTGCCAACAGCGGCGATGCCATAGAACAACTTGCCATTGCAGGTGGCGGACTTGCCTTGCAACCGGACTTCATTGCCAACGCGGATATCGCATCGGGCAGGTTGGTGCGGGTATTGCCCGGCTGGACAGGTGGGGTACTGGGAGTTTACGCGGTGTGCGCCGGCAGGCTTTACGAGCCATTGAAAGTGCGCAGTTTTATGGACTGGATTGCCGAGTTATACCGTCCCACGCCTGCCTGGATTACTGATTTTAGGCCAAAACAGGGAAAAGCTGCAACCAATGCTGGCAAATCAGT
>JBDNEZ010000027.1:0-7420 GCA_041690095.1 Anderseniella sp. | reverse complement strand
GTTCAGCAGTGAATCCCCAGTTGTTTTGTGCCCAACCGGCACCCGGCGCGCCCGTCCTGATTACTCCCGTACAATTGACCGCAATCGCACAGGTGCGCCACCCGGAGCGCCGCCTGTCCGAACCTGTGCCAACTTGTACGGCAAGGATTTGCCAGTATGGCCAGCAAAATGCTTATCGACGCAGCGCACCCGGAAGAGACCAGGGTTTGCGTTGTCCGCGGAAATCGTATCGAGGAATTCGATTACGAATCCGCATCTCGCCGCCCTCTAAAGGGCAATATTTATCTCGCCAAAGTTACGCGTGTTGAACCGTCGCTACAGGCCGCCTTCGTTGACTATGGCGGCAACCGGCATGGTTTTCTGGCCTTTAGCGAGATCCATCCCGACTACTACCAGATTCCGGTCGCTGACCGGCAGGCACTGCTTGAAGCAGATGCAGAAGATGCCCGCCTGGCGCGCGAGGAAGAAGAATCCGAACCGGAAAAAACCAAACCGCGCCGGCGCCGGTCGCGGTCTGCACGCTCCAAGGACGACAAGGTTGCAAGCGAACCGGTAGACGGCGAAACGGCTGACGGTGATGCAGATCAAGGTGAAAACGGGTCGGAAGACGACGACAGTGACACTGATGGATCAGACGCAACAAACGCTGCAGCAAACGACGTCGACGCCGACGAGCCTGCCTCCAGCCAGGCCACTGCCGATGATGAAGATGACGACAGTGACGGCGACGATATAGAATTAACAGCAGATGCAGACGACGACAGTGTCGTTTCCGTTGCAGATGATGATGGTGATGCAGATGTTGCCGCGGCAAAGCCTCGCAAACGGGCACCGCGCAAGAACTACAAAATCCAGGAAGTCATCAAGCGCCGTCAGGTCCTGTTGATTCAGGTTGTCAAGGAAGAGCGCGGCAACAAGGGCGCTGCGCTGACCACTTACCTGTCTCTGGCCGGGCGCTATTGTGTATTGATGCCCAACACTGCGCGTGGTGGCGGCATTTCACGCAAGATCACTGACGCCAGCGATCGTCGTCGCCTGAAAGATGTCATTCGGGAAGTCGAAGTGCCCACCGGTATGGGCCTTATCGTGCGAACCGCTGGTGCGCAGCGAACCAAAACCGAGATTCGGCGCGACTATGACTACCTGCTGCGCATGTGGGAATCAGTGCGCGAACTGACTTTGAAATCGGCTGCACCTACCCTAGTCTACGAGGAAGGCAACCTCATCAAGCGGTCGATTCGCGATCTCTATTCAAAAGATATCGATGAAGTTGTCGTGGAAGGCGAGGAAGGCTTCCGGGAAGCCAAGGACTTCATGAAGATGCTCATGCCAAGTCATGCGCGCAATGTGAAGCTGTACAAGGATACCCGCCAACTGTTCACCCGTCATCAGGTTGAAAGTCAACTTGACGGACTGTTCACGCCGAATGTCACCCTGCCGTCGGGCGGCTATATCGTGATGAACCAGACCGAAGCTCTTGTATCGATCGATATCAACTCCGGCAAGGCGACCCGCGAGCACAATATCGAAGATACCGCGCTGAAAACCAATCTTGAGGCTGCCGTGGAGATTTCCCGGCAGTTGCGGCTTCGCGATCTTGCCGGACTTATCGTTATCGACTTTATCGATATGGAAGAAAACCGCAATAATCGCGCGGTCGAACGCAAGCTCAAGGATGCTCTGAAGAACGACCGGGCACGCATACAGGTTGGCCGTATTTCACATTTCGGCCTGCTGGAAATGTCCCGGCAACGGTTGCGCCAAGGCATGATGGAAAGCTCCACCATGCAGTGTCCGCACTGCGAAGGCACGGGCGTCATCCGCGGCGTCTCAAGTTGCGCATTGTCGGTATTGCGCGGCCTCGAGGAGCACCTTCTGTCACGCAAACCCGAAAGCCTGGATGTACAGGTGCACCCGGAAGTCGCGTTCTATATCTTCAATGAAAAACGCGACCACCTGCTTTCGCTCGAAGAGAATTACGGCATTTCGATCTACATCCTGCCGGACGCCGAACGCGCACTTGCCGACAGTGTTATCGAACGCAAGCCGGACCGCAAGGGCCCGACCCCGCGTCTCACATCATCAGATACTGCTGTCGCGATGGGTCACGGGATGGAAGCCAACGACGAACCAACAGAATCCGACGACGATGACATAGCCGAAGAAGACACTGACAGCGACAAAAGCAACGAGGTTCAACTGGACGAAAACGGCGAACCACGCAAGAAACGCCGCCGTCGCCGGGGACGCCGTGGAGGCCGCAAGCAGCGCGAAGAGCGTGATGGCGAAGTCTCCAGCGAAGACGGAGTGTCTGCCGAACCAGCACAGGCAGCCGGTGATGCAACGCCAGATATCGCGACAGACGAGAGCACTTCTGTACAGGCAGACGCCGCCACTGGGGACAGCGATGCTGGAACCGATGCAGGTGACGACGACAAGCCCAGGAAGCGCCGCCGGCGCTCGCGTGGCGGACGCAGCAAGACTGCTGCCGAAGGCACAAACGTCGATGAAGTTGCAGCAGCAGCAGCAGAGCCTCAAGACACAGAAGCCGAGCAAGCTGCGGTCGAACCTGACATAGAGCCGGGTGCCGAGGCAGAAGAAAAGCCAAAAGCCCGAAAACGCAGTCCGCGCAAGGCAGCCAAGAAAGCCAAGGTCGACAGCCCTGAAGACACAGCAGAAGCAGCAAGCGACGTTCCCGCAGAAGCTGACGCTGCAATCTCGCAGGATGCCAAGCCTGCCAGAAAGCCACGCAAGCGTGCTGTGAAAAAGGCAAAGGCTGTGGAAACCGAAGCGCCGAATGAAAGCGAAAGCTCAAATGGCAGCGCTACACCAGCCGAACTGGTAGTGAGCGAACCTTCAGCCCCCAAATGGACGCCTCCCGAGCCGACGGTTGATGCAGCATCAGCTCCAAAAAAAGCCGGTTGGTGGGGCAAACGCTAATATTGCGAAACCTGGAAGAAAGGCGGTTTGAATGAACACAAACCGCCTTCTTCTTTTCGGATTGATCATCGTCGCGGTTGTGATGGGCTGGCGGCTTTACCAACAAAAACATGCCGACACCGGGCAGCTTGCAACAAGTTTGCACGGCAGGACCCTCATTGTTGCGTGGACCGGGCGGGTCGAACTGCCCATGCACACGTTGCTGGCACGGGCATTTGACAAATGGCGCAGCAGGTCGGAGCGAATTTTGCTGCAGCTTAATTCACCGGGCGGGTCATTGCGCGAGGGTGGCGATGTAATCGAATTACTGCAACGCATCAAACACACCCACAAGCTCGACACCTATGTGGCATCCACAGCAATCTGCATGTCGATGTGCGTTCCTATTTTCCTGCAGGGTAATATCCGTATTGCAGCGCCGGATGCCCGTTTCATGTTCCACGAACCCAAGCGCTACTTTGATGACGGCAGTGAGGCTAAGGGTTTTTCGTTTGAGCGCGAGGCTCTCACGCGCCGTTTCTTCAATAAGTACTTCGTCAACTCACCCATTAACGCGAAATGGCGTACCCAACTCGAGAGGGACTGGATCGGCAAAGACGTATTCAAATCGGGCGCGCAATTGCTGGAGGAAGGTTCAAATATCGTCACCAGGCTTGAATAGTGTAATCGTCGCAAAAATGAGAGCAACATGGGTTCAATTGAACCCATGTTGCTCTAGCGGGCAAAAGTTGCGCTACAACAAGTCCAACAGCAGCCGTGCCGCCAGCGCCCACATGATGAGCCCGATAATGGTGTCCAGTATCCGCCAGTTGGATGACCGCGCGAAAAGTGGTGACAGCATACGCGCGCCATAGCCCAACGAGAAAAACCACACAAACGACGCGATGCATGCGCCGGCCGCATAGGCAATCCTGTCAGCACCATTGTAGCGCGCCGACAACCCGCCCAGCAGGACCACCGTATCCAGATAGACGTGCGGATTAAGAAATGTGAAGGCAAGCACAGTGACAACTGCCGCTTTCAGGGTCAGCGGACCTCCATCGCCTGCCGTCAACCTGTCTGGCGACGCGGCACGTCTGAACGCCAAAACCCCGTAGACAAACAGAAACGCAGCACCACCTGCAGTGATGAAGTCCAGCAAAACCGGCGCCTGCTTGATCAGCGTACCAAGACCAGCCACACCGGCCGCGATCAGCGCAGCGTCAGCCAATGCGCAAATGAAGCACAGAACAAATACGTGCTCGCGCTTGAGGCCCTGCCGCAGAATGAAGGCATTTTGCGCACCAATGGCGATAATCAATGTCGCGCCGAGCAGAAAGCCGGCAATGGCAGCTGACGTCATTGCGTGGTCCTATCCAGCTTTTGGCAGCCAGCGCGACAACCGCTCGACGGCCTTTTCCATCTGCTCCATGGACCCGGCAAACGACAGGCGCAAGAACCGGTTACCACGATCAGCGTCAAAATCGGCACCCGGGGATACGGCAACGTGTGCCTCTTTCAGCATGGCCAGTGCGAACGCGAAGCTGTCATTGGTCAGGTTGGCGACATCAGCATAAAGATAGAACGCCCCATCTGCCGGCGACAGGTTTCCAAGACCCAAACCGGGTAGTTCGTGCAACAGAAAATCACGGTTTTTCCGATATTGAGCCTTGCGATGCTCCAGTTCCTCAGAAGCATCAAACGCCGCAATGGCTGCGTATTGCGACAGGGTCGGTGGCGAAATGAACAGGCTCTGGGCCAGGCATTCCACTGGGCGAATCAGACATTTCGGCACGATCATCCAGCCGATACGCCAACCAGTCATGCAGTAATATTTCGAAAATGAATTGATCACGATGGCGTTGGCATTGCTGGCCAGTGCGGTCGCCTGGGGCATTTCATAATTGAGACCATGATACAGTTCATCGGAGATGAACCAGATATCCTTGCGTGCGCAAGCCTGCGAAATGGCCGCCAGGGTATCCGGCGTGATCATTGTACCGGTGGGATTAGCAGGGCTTGCCAGCAACAGGCCGGACAATCCGTTGTCACAGGCCGTTGATATCTGGTCTGGCGTCGGTGCCCATCGGCTTCTGCCGTCAACCTCTATAGGTGTGACGTTGATGCCGAGCGCCGATAGAATATTGGAATAGGCCGGATAGCCCGGCACGGTGAGTCCAACCTTGTCGCCATGATCAAAACAGGCGAGAAAACTCAGCACGAATGAACCTGAAGAACCGGTAGTAACGGCCACTCTGCCGGGGTCGACTGCAATACCGTAAGCTTCGTGATAATGCCGCGCGATGCGCTCGCGTAATGCCGGTAGTCCCAACGAATCGGTATAGCCCATATAGGCGCCGTTGAGCGCTTCGCGTGCCGCTTCAACAACTTTTTGCGGCGGGCCACCGGCGGGTTGACCTGCCGACATATGCACAACGTCGTGACCGCCGGCAGCGAGTGCATTGGCCTCGCGAAACATGTCCATGACAATGAACGGTTTTACGATGGCAGCTCGGTTTGATGGCGATGGGGACATGGCACCTGGAATCGATGGTTTAAGGTCTGGAGCGGAAATCCGCACCTACCTATCAGATGCGCTGCTTCATGCAAACCGGCAGATGACGGCACAATTCATTTGCCATCACGTCTCTGTGACCCTGCAACTCATCGCATCCCTCATGCTTTTGCCGTAATGTTCAATACAAGTCCGCCGGACTCACAAAAGCGTTGCCGTGCGGCAGCCGAAACGCAGCACACTCTGCAAACAGGACATGAATAACAGGCTGATGCGGAAAACCTTACGCAAGATTGGCATTTTCGCACTGTCTGCAGCCCTGCTGGCTCAGGCTGGCCTGCCCGCGTTTGCACAACAACGCGGCAACAGTCCGCGATTGATCCGTGATGCGGAAATTGAAGAATTGATGCGGCGGTATCTCAAACCGATTTTCAAGGTGGCGGGCATTCCTCCGAAAGCCGTAAACATCTACCTGATCGACGACACCCGCATCAACGCCTTTGTCGCCGGCGGTCAGCGCATTTTCATTCATACGGGTTTGATCGAACAAACGGCTACGCCGAACGAAATCATCGGTGTATTGGCGCACGAGACGGCCCATGTAGCCGGTGGTCACCTGGCCAGGCTCGGAGTGCAGATTGACCGCGCATCTACCCAGGCTATCATCGGAACTCTGCTGGGGGCAGCAGCGGCCATTGGTGCGGCGAAGGGTGGCGCAGGAACCAGCCGCGGCGCAACCGGCGCGCTGGTTCTGAGCGGCCAGGAGTTTGCCAAGCGTAATTTGCTGACCTATGTGCGTGCGCAGGAGGCGGCAGCCGATGAAGGTGCGCTGCGTTATCTTGATGCCTCGGGGCAGTCGGGTCGTGGGATGCTCGAACTGTTTCAAAAATTATACAGCCAGTCCATTGCATCGCTGCAACACGTTGACCCTTATGCCGTGACCCACCCGTTCCCGTTGCAGCGTATCCGGGTGTTGGAGAATCGGGTACGGGCATCCAGGTACTTCAACAAAACCGACAAGGATTACCTGATCTTCCGCCACAAGATGGCACAGGCCAAGCTGGCTGGCTTTACCCGCACGGCTCAATCCGTCTACGCAACATATCCGGCATCAAACACGACCATACCGGCTCAGTATGCCCGCGCCATCGCAGCCTACCGGCTGGGAGACCTGCAAACCGCCATACCGGCAATCGACAGGTTGATCGCACACATACCCAAAAACCCCTATTTCTGGGAACTCAAGGGACAGGCACTGCTGGAGAAAGGCAATCCGGCCGAAGCTGTCGCACCTTTGCAGCAGGCATTGAAACTATATCCCAACAGCGGACTGATCGGCATTCTGCTGGCACAGGCACTGCTTGCCGCAGACACAAAACAAACCGCCCGGACAGCACTGTCGGTGTTGTCCAAAGCGCAAAGGTTTGAAGGCGAGTCAGGTGCCTTGCATTTGCTTAAAGCGCGCTCGTACGGCATTTTGGGGGACTATGCCCGTGCCGAATTGTCCACAGCGGAAAGTGCCATGCTGCGGGGCGACAAAAAGCTCGCAAAAACCAAGGCTGAAGGTGCCAAGCGCCGGGCAAAATCCGGTTCCACAGTCTGGATCAGGGCAAGTGACATACTCAACGCGTTGAAAAAAAAGAAAAGTTGAAGATAAATTTGCCAAAAGAATGGCTATAACCAGTCCATCAAACATGCCCGACCGTTTTGGGTGAAAAAGGAGTCCTATGTAATGCGCGCCAAATTCACAGCCAGCCTTGTAGTGCTTGCACTTGCTGCCAGCAGTGCCTTGTTGCCTCTGCAAGTGTCTGCGCAGGAGACATTCTCAAAGACGCAAGTCAATGAAATGCACAATGTCATCCGCGAGTACCTGCTGGAAAATCCGTCTATTATCAACGAGATGATCGAGAAACTGCAGAGTGCTGAACGCGCGCAGCAGGAAAAGCTGGCTCGAGACGCCATTGCCAGTAATGCCAGGCAACTTTT
>JBDNEZ010000026.1:0-8124 GCA_041690095.1 Anderseniella sp. | reverse complement strand
CTGACCGGTAAAGCCAATTGTTCCGGTCCCGCCGTCAGCAAACGCGTGTTTGAGCGAATTTGCTGCAAATTCGTTGATAATCAGCGACAAGGGCACTGCTTGCCGGGATGATAATGTGATTGGCTCAAAATCCGCTTTGATTGCAATATTCGCCGAAGCGCTGTGCGCCAGATAAGCTACCACATTGCCCATGAACCGTTGCAGATCGACATACTCGGCATTACTCGCCTTGTGCAATTCTTCGTGCAAAAGAGCGACACTGCCAATACGCCGTTGCAATTCATCAAGAAGCACCCGGCAGCCTTGGTTTTCCGGTTTTCTTGCCTGCAGTCGCACGATGGACGAAATCGATTGCAACGAGTTCTTGACCCGGTGATCAATCTCCTTGTTGAGGATTACCTGCTGCCTCAGAGCCACTCGAAGATCGAGTTGCGTCATAACCTGCCGGGACAGAACCTCAAGCGTCTTGCGTTGCAGGTCTGTCAATTGCCGGGGCTGGTAATCGAGCACACACAGGGTGCCCAGCGGCAAACCGTTGTCAGTCAGTATCTGTGCACCGGCATAGAACCGCAGTCCGGGCTCGCCACGACACAACGGATTGTCTGCCATCCTTGCATCAGCCAGAGTGTCATATATCTCCACAAATTTGTGCTCAAGAATGACATGAGAGCAGATCGAAGTGTCCAGCGGCGTCTCACGCACGCCCAAACCCACTTCGGCCTTGAACCACTGGCGATGTTCGTCAATGAAGTTGATCACGGAGATCGGCACACCACAAATCTGCGACGCAAGCTCAACAATCTCATCGAAATCATGCTCGCGATCGGTATCAAGAATTTCGTAGTTTTGCAGCGCCGAAATACGAGCGCTTTGGTTCGGGTGAATTTGCGCTTTCATTCGGAGACCCATTTAGTGTGAAATGATGGAAGTATCGGTGAGCGTACCAGAGGGCAGCAGGTGCAGAAAAGAATTTCGAAGATGACTATTGCACATCCTTTCAAGCTGGCACACAAGCAGTGAAAGGTGCAACGGACCCCGAAATCTGACCACATGGCAACATCCGAAATGGCTTTTGCTATTTGTTTTGACTGGACTGTATGACCTCATCGATCATTGAGGAGAACGCGGTGACAATGATGTCACTGGACCCCGTATTTGATGCGTCGCGCTGGTTTATCGAGGCCAGAAGTGCATCAATTTCACTCTCTGCCGCACTGAGCATCTGTTGAGACGGTTTTCTGATTTCCATCAGCACAGCTCGGGCAATGCTGAAACACAGATGTTTTTCTGTGTCCGATATGACCGCCCAAAGCGCCTCAGCATTATTGTCGTGCGGATCTTTTGTTGTTGGATAAAGTACGTTTGCGACGGCCATGCCAATTTTTTCATTCATAAGCGTTGGTCCTTCAAGGTGGCTGATTGTAGGAAACGCACGGCGCAATGATCGGTTGCATGTGTCGGATGTTGTTTCGGAACAGCCCGGGGTCCGGTCCACCTGGTGCCCGGAGGGCTTTTGCAACGTCCCTAGCCGAATCAGCTCGTATAGGCAAATTCACTGAGCGCACCGGGCAGACAGCGCCTGTGCCTGTTCTGCCATCATTGTCGGCGACCGGGACAAGCCTTGCGGGGACTGCTGGTATCAAGCCTGCACAAGCAGCCTGCAACAAACTTGCCACCACAACAATTCAACACTTGCCCGGGCAACCGGTTGAAGGCACCATCGGCTTTCATAAAACCCTCGCTCTGGCAAAGTCGGTTCCCCCATGCGCTCATCCAGTCGTCTTGCACTCGACAACGCGCCGCGTCTGGACAGTCCCGGACTGGCTGTTGCGTCATTGTGCGCGGCGGTGGCGCTGGCGTCTTCCATCGATGCCATCGTGAAATTTCTGTCCGGCGGCTATCCGGTGCATCAGCTTATGTTGGTGCGCGCGGGTGCGGCCCTGCCGCTGCTCGCCATATTCGTTCTATGGCGGGAGGGAACGCTCAAGGTGCCTCGCGGCCAGTGGAAACTGGTCGCGCTACGCGGTCTGATCATGGCGAGCGCCTATCTGGGGTTTTCCATGGCCGTGGCAACATTGCCGCTGGCCAGCGGCGTCGCCATCTATTTCACCATGCCCTTGTTCGTGGCAGCGCTGGCAGGCCCGGTGCTGGGCGAACTGGTGCCGGCCTATCGCTGGCTGCTGATTGCCGCAGGCTTCACCGGTGTGCTGGTCATGATCCGCCCCGGCAGCACGGTGTTTGAACCTGCTGCCCTGCTGGCGCTTTATTCGGCCTTCGGCTATGGCTGCAGCCAGATGATCACCCGGTCGCTTACCGGCCATGTGCCGTCTGCCATCCTGGCGTTCTGGGGCAATGCATTCTACCTGGTGATCGCCGTCGTTCTTGCCGTTGCGTTCTCGGGCTTCGGCAACACCGAAGGCCTGCATCCATCGATTGCATTCCTGACCCGCAGCTGGCAGATGCCAACGCTTGTCGACTTTGCGTTAATGGCGTCCACCGGTGTCCTGTCGGCTGCCGCCATGGTGCTGTTTGCCACTGCATACCGGTTGGGTGAGGCCAGCTTTGTCGCGCCGTTTGAATATTCCGCCATGCTGTGGGCAACGCTGTACGGCATCTTCCTGTTTGCCAACCTGCCGGATGCCTACACCATGACCGGCGGCAGCGTCGTGGCGCTTGCAGGCCTTACAATGTTGTGGCTGGATACGCGGGCGCGCCGCGCACGACGCCGGGTCGAAGCCTCGCATCAATCGATTGGCAAAGCCCCACTCACGGAGACCACAAATCCATGACGACAATACCTTCAGTCGCCGCGGCTGAAACCATCGAGCTGGAACCCACAGGTGTCCGCGCCGGCGCCGACAGCGGCACTCCCGAAACCTCGGCCAGGGAAATTTCCAGCGGCAATGGCATTGATGTCGGGGTGTGGGAATGCACGCCCGGCGGTTGGGCAATCGAGAACCGTCCCAATACCGAGGTGTGCTCCATCGTGTCAGGAACAGGCGTGATCACCGACGCCGACGGTACAAAGCGGCAACTGATGCCAGGCAGCGTGCTCACCCTGCCGAAGGGCTGGTCGGGGCGCTGGGACATCACGTCCACCTTGCGCAAGGTTTACATTATCGTGGACTGAGGTTTGCCGGTCACAGGGAGAATTGTCTGATGGCGAAATATGATCTGGTTCTGCAAGGCGGCCATGTGGTCGACCCGGCGCAGAGCATAAACGGGCCGATGGACGTGGCGTTTGCCTCGGGCAAGGTGGCGATGCTGGCGAAGTCGATCGCTGCAAGTGACGCTGCCGAGGTGCGCGATGTGTCGGGCAAGTATGTGACGCCCGGCCTGATCGACATGCACACCCACGTCTACTGGGGCGGCACCTCGATCGGTATCGATGCCGAGCAGTTCTGCCGCGACAGTGCGGTCACAACCGCTGTGGACACGGGCTCTGCCGGACCGGGCAATTTTGCGGGTTTCCGCAAGCACGTCATCGAGCCGTCGCAAGTGCGCATCCTGGCCTACCTGCATATTTCGCACGCCGGTATCTTCGGGTTTTCCAACCGCGTCATGGTGGGCGAGAGCGAGAACCTTGCGTTGATGGATCCGAAAACCGCGGTCGAGGTGGCCTGCGCCAACCGCGACGTCATTATCGGCATCAAGGTGCGGCTGGGACGGCATGCGTCGGGCATTCATGGCATGGCGCCGTTCGAACTCGCCGTCCAGGTGGCCGAAGAGGCTGATATGCCGTTAATGGTGCATATCGACGAACCGCCGCCGTCCTATCCGGAGGTGGTGGAACGGTTGCGCCCGGGTGATGTGCTGACACATTGTTTCCGCCCGTTTCCCAATTCGCCGGTCAATGCGCAGGGCAAGGTGCGTCCCGAAGTGCTGGCTGCGCGCCAGCGCGGGGTGTTTTTCGACATTGGTCACGGCATGGGCTCGTTCTCTTTCAAGGTAGCGCGCGCCATGCTGGACAACGGGTTTCACCCCGACACCATCTCGTCTGACATTCATGCCCTGTGTATCAACGGGCCTGCCTTCGACCAGGTGACGACCCTGTCGAAATTCCTCACGCTCGGCGTGCCGTTCGCAGAGGTGATCCGTGCGACGACGCAAAATGCATCCGTCGTGCTGAACCGGCCCGATATCGGCAATCTGAAGCCGGGGTCTGCAGGCGATGCCGCTATCCTCAGCATTGACGAAGGCCGTTTTGACTATAGTGATGTCACCGGCGAGATTGTGACCGGCGAGCGCAAGATCAATGCGCGCGGCGTGGTACTGGGCGGTAAATGGTGGCACCCCTCGTAGGCGGGATCATGGATGCAATTGGCACAAAGCGGGGGCTGGCATTGGGTGCCGTGGGTTTATCCTTCAGAGATTGGCGGATTTTTCTGGCACCGGGTCACATCGCCCTGACACTTCAAAACGTTGCTGCCTCGAAGCGTATTTGTTGCGTGCCGAAGTTTAACCGGGCTGCCTTGGTGCGCACACCACGGTATGTTTGACATGGTTGGCGGCCCCTGGCTGCGTCCGATCTCACGGGAATGAAGTACTTTTTTCTCAACCTTATAAAACTCGCATACCGACATTGCGGTGCCTCCTGTAACTGCAACTGACTATAATACCAATGGCTCCGAATATTGACTCCATCAAATGGGTCAATATTCGGAGCCATTGGTATTATAGCACGTCAGCACTTAACGAACCTGCCCAACTGCCGCTGGCATCAGCTTTAGCCGGACGCGTCTGTGTGCTGGTCGACAACCTGCTGCACCATGGGGGCGAAGTGGCCGAACGGCGGGGTCTGCATGTCCGCGTGTTTGCCGGCATCATCGAGATAGCGCACCTGGATGATCTCGGCCAGGTTGGGATTGGTTTCGAACACGGCAACTTCGGCTGCACCCATCGGCCCGCCCTGAAGATTGAGCGAATGCACTGATGCCACAGACAGCCGGTCGAAATACTCCGGCCTGGTCGCGCACAGATAGCGTTTGGCGGCGACGTGGTAGCGCACGCAGTCGGTCACAAGGCGGGGAAAGAAGGCTTCCAGCACACGCGCGCCGGCTTCTTCATGCAGGCGGTCTTCGGTGTCGTCCATGCTGAACGTGCCGAATTCCGACGTGAAATGCCCGATGTCATGCAGCAGGGCTGACACGATGATGATCTCCGGCAGGCCGTTGTGTTCGGCCATGGTGGCTCCCTGCAGCATGTGTTCGGCCATGGTCACCGGTTCACCGAGATATTCCTCGCCGCCGCGCCGGTCAAAGATATCAGCAAGAAAGGCAACGATTTTGGCAGGGGTAAGGGTGGAAAAATCCGGGGCGGTCATTCTGCTGCCTCGCAGAGACCAGCCTCAAGTGCGGCCAGCGTCGACAGCAATCCGTCCTTGTCAGCGTAACAGCCCTGCAGCCAGCGTGTGCCGGTGCCGGAATATCCCTTGCGCGCATGCAGGACGCGGGTGTTGTCGACGATGAAGCTCTCGCCGGGTGCCAGCCGGAAGCTGACTTCCATGGCCGGATCGTCAATGATCTCGCCCATGCGCCGATACGCATCGTAATAGGTTGTCATCTGGTCAAACGGCACATCGGTGATGGCGGCGGTCGAGCGGTTGTTGAAGCGCACCGCCACCAGTTCGCCATCGGGGGCGAGTTCAATCATCGCGCGGCGTGATCGCAGTCGCACACCGGCCTCTCCGGCATATTCAAACCGCGCGCAGTAGCGGGTCAGGATATCGAACCACTGGGGATTTTCGTCCCGCAACCGTTCGGCGGCGCGAAATCCGTCAACCACCATGTTGTCGCCGCCGGCGGCCGAGCTTTCCAGGCAGTACAGAACCTGGAGCGTCGGAACCGGGTCACGGTAGGGATTGTCGGTGTGCGCCTGAAGGCCAAGGCCGGTATAGGCAAGGTTGGTCGGGTTGATCTCGGTGCGGACCTCGAAGTGGCGCCCGTAATTGGTCTCACGCACATAACCGAACAGATCGACCACCTTGATCAGGGCGCCATCTTCAACCGGGCCGCCGGTCAGCTTGCCAAAGCCGTAGCGCGCAATCTGCGCCAGCCAGGCGCGCTTTGCGGTCGCGTCGGATTGCACGGCGCTGAAATCGGCCTGCGGTACCGCCGACATCAATCCGCTGTCCCAGGTTTCTACAGGCGCGGCCGTCCAGCCGTTTTCACGCGCCTGGTTGCGGTCATAGCGGGCCTGCATCAGCCAGTCGATATCGTAGGTTATGGTTTTCTGCTCCGGCGCGAAAGTCACGATCAGACGCTGACCCTCAACCCGGGCGGCGGTGATAATTGTATCGCGCGCAATATCGCGCAGGGTGATCAGCCGTTGCCCGTTCCCGGCTGCCCGGGTCTCGGGATCCCAGGCATTGTCACGCAGCCAAAGCGCATGAAACCGTGCGGTTTCGGAACCATCGCTGTCGAGGTTGATCCAGGTGCCGTCTCCGGAGATGTTGACGCTAGCCATTTTGACCTCATCAGTGCGAGTGAATTGTTGCTTGCCTGTTGAAAGCGAAATCTCACATAACACAAACCAGCACTGTAAGGGCAGGTCATATTTCCTGCCGGCGAATTCAAATTGTGCAAACCGGGGACTACAACATGGCGATCAAGACGGCAATCATCGGCCTGGGAATCATGGGGCGCAGGATGCTGGAGCACATGTGCCTGCATGACGGGTATTCGCCGGCGTTTGTTTGGGACCCGAATCCTGAACACTGCCGGCTTGCGGCACTGGCTGCACCCGGGTGCGAGATCATGGACAGCGCTGACAGCGCGATCAAGGCAGCAGACCTGGTCTATCTGGCCTGCCCGCCGGTGCCCCGCAAGGCGTATGCGCTGGCGGCGGCTGCAGCCGGCAAGGCGGTGTTTCTGGAAAAACCCCTGGGCGTTGATGTCGATGAAAGTACCGATCTTGTCCGGCGCTTGGTTGAGTCCGGGGTTCCCGTAGCGGTCAATTTCACCCAGGCCGCGGGGGCAGCCCTGACCGAGATTTCGGCAGCCGCGCAGTCCGGGGCCCTGGGAGATGTCGTCGGGGCCGATATCGTCGTGACTTATGCGAACTGGCCGCGTGACTGGCAAAAGTCTGCAGACTGGCTGCGGTTTCGGGCCGAAGGCGGCATGACACGCGAAGTCGTTTCGCATTTCCTGTTCTTCTGTGAACGGATTCTGGGACCGTTGTCCCTGGTGTGGGCGCGCCCGTCATTTCCGGCCGACACGCTGCTATGCGAAACCCACATGCTGGCCCGGCTGGAAGCGGCAGACGGGCGTCCTGTCACCATCATGGCCAGTGTCGGCGGCGCCCAGCCGGACCGGCAGGAACTGACCATAAAGGGGACGCAGTCCAGCCGCCGGGTAACCGATTTCTACCGCGATGCGGCGTCGGACGGGGGTGGCTTTTCAGCTGTTGGCGCGGACCCTGCAGACCCGCGTGCAGTCAGCCTGAAAGCCCAGCTTGACGATCTCCTGCTGCTTGTGAACGGAAAACCAAACCGGCTGGCAACGCCTGAGGAGGCGTTGCGGGTGCAGCATCTGGTTGAGCGCATGCTGAGCGCAGGCTAGAGCATGTTTCACTTGGATGGAGCTTCAAGATTGTTCACTGTTTGTGGGTGGAGGCAATTCCCGATCCATTTCAGGCAGTAAAACCCGCAAGGCATCGGCATAATGTGTGCGCCAGCCGGTTTGTGGGGTTTGCATGAACCAGGAGTTACGCAGATCCCAGATCCCCGTATAAAGCGCATTTAGATCGGGATCATCGATCCAGGCGAAGCCACCGAGGGTGTACAATGTGAGCTCTGAGAAATAGATTTCACCATTGACCAGGTACAGGTCACAGCGGACAAAGTCGAAATGATGCGACAGGGTCAGTGCGGCCTGCCTGAGTTTCTGCCACTCGGCCGGCGCGCGAACGGCCGTTGACAGTTCACCGTCATCGAATGCGCCGGCATGAGGTTGTCCGTCATTATCAAGGACGCCTTCAATTCTCGACCCGTCCGAACCTGCCTGGCGAACGAATGCCCATGCGATTTTGCCTGCACCGCAGTAAAACTTGTACTCATCGACAATCGACTGGTCGTGTTCGAGCAGCATCTGTTCCACGAATAACACCGGCTGCACGCCATAATAT
>JBDNEZ010000025.1:0-3267 GCA_041690095.1 Anderseniella sp. | reverse complement strand
TCGGCACGCACCATATCGCCGCCAATACCGGCTACACGCCATTGATCCAGCTTGAGATCAGCCATACTGCCACTTGCACGCCGGGCAGCGAGATCATAGCCGAATGATGGGCCGTAGGCGACTGTGCACTGGTTCTGAGACATCAGTTTGAGCCAAAGTGCCGGACGGCGCGCAAATGCCGGTGTGGACAGATAGTCAACTGACATCTGTCCCATCATCACAGACAGGCAGAATCCGACCAATCCCATGTCATGATACATCGGCAACCAGGAAAATGCTCTGTCAGTCGGGCAAATCTTCAATCCATGACGCAGCATAGCCATGGTGTTCGCACAAACGGCTTTCTGCGAGATCAACACACCCTTTGGGTGGGACGTGGATCCAGACGAATACTGAATGTAGGAAACATCTTCAGCGCCAAACGGCTCAAGCGTAGCGCCATTCGACGGAAAATCTGCCAGTTGTTCATGGCTTAACACGCGCTTCACGCCGGCGAGGCTTGCAGCATCACGAACCAGTTCATCAAGATCAGCAGTTGTGACGACCGCTGTCGCATGAGCGCTTTCAAGCATACCGGCAATGCGAGTCACGTAACTTTCGCGACCGCCAATATACATGGAATACGGCAGCGGACACGGCACCATGCCTGCATATTGACAGCCGAAGAACACAACAATGAACTCGGCACTGGTTTCTGCCACTACCCCCACGCGCGCACCCGGTTTGATACCGGCATTGACAAGTTGATGGGCCGCAGCAATCGCACGTTTGCGCAACTGTTGATACGACACGCTCTCGGCAAGTTGGCCGCGAGGACCGTAAAAATTCATCCCCGTCTGGCCTTGAGCCGCATAATCAAGGCCTTCGCACAAGGTGGTAAACCCACCGAGGCGCTGCACAAGATCAAAATTGATTGTCGGTGTTCCTGCCTGTGTGAACGGACAGACCTCTGCACCAGATCCCGTCCCAATTTCGGTTGTCGTGTCTACACGCACCAAACGAACCCCTTCTTTTCCGGCGAACCGGTGGCAGCGCCCTGTCGTTGCCACGCGATATCAATCGCCATCACCATCTATTGGGTTACAGGTTTACCAGATACGGCGCATTACACAGAAATCACTTGATATTTCAGAATGTAACGTACCGTATTGGCGAATTTTCAAATGCACCGAAAAAATGGATGAAGATGTGCGAAAAATGGCCAAAAACTAGTCAAAACTCGGCCAAGGCGGTTGGAGCTTTTTGTAACAATCGATACGTCAGTATCGTAGTTCCGATTATATTGGCGAAGCAGCCGAAGTGTCGGCAATTCAGTGCGCAAGCGCGCATCGCTAAAAAACGATTCGCCCCAACATGACTCCCACAATCAACAAAGCCAGCACGCCAAAGGTGAAACCGGTCAACCAGGCCATCACCAATTGCGACGTGATCGGCGCGCTGCCTGCCTCGATTGCCCGGCTGCCGCGTTGCGCCTCAATCAGCGCATGCGAGGCGTATTCTCGAACCTTGGCAATCATTTCCGGCATGTCGCGAGTTTCAAATATGGTTTCATGTCCGGCCAGGTCCTGACGCACCAGACGGAATGTCCGTGGGTCGGGCTCCATGACAACAAAAGAGATGTTGTCGATCCACAGTCTGGGCGGAAATCCATCCACCATCTGCAACGGCAACAGTCCCGCCAGACGAGGTTCTTTGGAAATCTGCTTTCTCAGGCTTTCATGCAGGGCGGCAAGGCGCAGTGTCTGCGCATCCTTTATGTCAACAAGCGCATCAAAGTGGGCAGCCTGAGCCAGTCGTGCCCGGCGAACATCGCGCTCCATCCCGTCAACCTGCCGGTTGGCGTTCACGCCGCCGTCCCTGCTTATTTCCGGTTGCTGCTTGCTCACCTCATCGACCCTTTCAGTTCGAATATGGAAGATCGCCGGTCACAATCGTCCACTGCTCGCACACATGGGCTGTATTTGTGCCAGAAGAGCACACTCACACCGGCTCGCAATGATCCATCAGCAAACCCTTGCATGGCCTATGCCATTGTGGGAGTCGCGATTGGATAATTTTTCAGAAAACAGACGACCGGTTCTGCCATGAGTCTGCATCAACTGCAGATCATCGGTTTCTGAACGGTCTGGTCAGCAATCCGATGAAACCTTCGTCATGAAGATGCTCAACCCCGATCGGCATATCCTTCCAGCGATGCGTGGCGGACCGGCTGCCGAAAACAACGTCCCACACTGACATGATATTGGCATAGTTACTGTCTGTATCGGCCCGTATAGCGTGATGGTGCACCCAATGTATCGATGGGGTCACGAGGACTTTCGACAGCGGTTTTTCCAGCCAACGCGGCACTGCCATATTGGAATGGTGGAACAGCGCCATGGTCAGCACGCAGGTCTCGAACACCACCACCGATAGCAGCGGCATGTCCAACAGCCAGATGACGCCGGCGCGCACCAGCGCCGACATCACCACCTCGCCAAAGTGAAACCGCAGCGCTGAACTTGCGTCGAGAAACTCATCAAGATGGTGCACTTCGTGAAATCGCCACAGAAACCGAATTTCATGGTTGGCGCGATGCCACCAGTAAATCCAGCAATCCAGAATTATCACATCAGCCAGCAGGCCTGCCCCGCCCGACCACCAGTCGGGACGCCAGCCGAGGGCATGGCTGGCAGCCAGCGCCGAAATCGGAATCACCAGAACAGGTGACAAGCCTGCATTGAGCAACAACAGTCCGAAGTTTTTCGCCAGACGCCAGCTGTTTTGCGCCAGCGTCTTCAAATGGGCGCCGGCCAGAGGGCGGGCTCTGGGAAAGGCGCGTTCAAGCACGAGAAACGCGATTGCAACGCCCGCTATCCAGATGGCCTTGTATTCCAAAAGACTGTCAATCTGCTCCATCACCCTATTGTAGAGGTGATCCGGGATCAACAACACCCAACATAATCGTGAAACGCCTGCGGCAAAACCTCACTCTGATTTATCCGGTTTTTGCTGAATGAACTGCCAGACCAGCGGCATGGCCAACGCTATCAATAAAAGCCGCCCAATCTGGTGTGCACCAACGAATGCCGGGTCAAGGCCAAGCGCAAATGCCATAATGGTCATGGCCTCCATGCCGCCGGGTGAAAATGCCAGAATGGTCCAGGCAAACGGCACATCCGCAATCACGCTGGCAGCCGTAGCACCTGCAACGCTGACTACCAGCGCCACCCCTAACCCGGCGAGGCTGGCTCCGCCAATAGCTAAGATATCTGCTGGTTTTATGCC
>JBDNEZ010000024.1:0-10855 GCA_041690095.1 Anderseniella sp. | reverse complement strand
TATTATGTCTGCGCAGTTTTGATGTTGATTGCTTTCTACCTTTCCATGCGAATTTTCCGGTCACCTTTCGGGCTCATGCTGAGGGCCATCAAGACCAATCAGACGCGGTTGAATTATACCGGTCTGAACTCGCGCCCCTACACCCTCGCGGCGTTCGTCATTTCCGGAATGTATGCGGGCCTGGCCGGCGGATTGCTTGCATCGATGGACCCGCTTGCCGGAGCAGAGCGCATGCAGTGGACGGCTTCCGGAGAGGTTGTCCTGATGACCATCCTGGGCGGTGCAGGCACATTGCTTGGCCCGCTGCTTGGTGCCGGCTTCATCAAGTACTTTGAAAATATCTTCTCAAAGATAAACGACAACGTATTGCATACCTGGTTTTCGGTCATGCCCGAAAGCATCGAAAATTTCCTGGTCACAATCATCCATCCGTTTGTCGGCAAGGGCTGGCATCTGACGCTCGGCCTGTTGTTCATGCTGATCGTCATATTCCTGCCAGGCGGGCTGGTCGATGGTGCTACGCGGATTTGGAGCAGGATAACCGGCAAAAACCGTAGCCAGAGCGACTCTGTCGCAAATCCGAAACCGGCTGAGTGAGGCGAGGCGTCCATGGGAATTCTTGAAATCAAGAACGTCAACAAGCGGTTCGGCGGACTGCAGGCCCTGAGTGATGTCAACCTGAATGTCGAAGCAGGTACAGTGCACGCAATCATCGGTCCAAACGGTGCCGGCAAGTCAACATTGCTGAACTGCCTGGTCGGCAAGCTTGAACCCGATACGGGTACGGTGACGTTTGAGGGGCAATCAATTCTGGGTCTCAAACCGCACCAGATCAACCAGCTCGGCATCAGCCGTGTGTTTCAGACGCCGGAAATCTTCTCGACGCTTTCGGTGTTTGAAAACGTGATGATTGCCTGTTTCGCGAAACGCGATGGATCATTCCGGCTCAATCCCCTGACCAGCATCAGCGGCGAAAAGGATATTCATGACAAGGTTGAGCAAATGCTGCTGGATGTGAACATGGCTGACAAGCGCAATGATATTGCAGCTTCGATGTCACGCGGCGACAAACGCAGGCTGGAAATGGCCATGTGCCTGGCGCAGGATCCGAAGCTCCTGTTGCTCGATGAGCCCACGGCCGGCATGGCGCGCGCAGACACCAACAACACCATCGACTTGCTCAAGGAAATCGAAGAAAAGCGCGGCATCACCATGGTGATCATTGAACATGACATGCACGTTGTGTTCTCGCTTGCCAACAAGATCACGGTGCTTGCGCAAGGCACGCCGATCGTCGAGGACGTGCCATCGAAGATCAAGGGTAATTTGAAAGTCCAGGAAGCATATCTTGGAGGGGCACACGAATGACGCAGATTACTACCGATGAAAACCCTAATATCGCCGCTCATGCCGCGGTGTATTTTGCAGCCCATGAAATCAAGGCCTATTATGGCGAGAGTTACATCGTCCAGGATGTGAGCCTGAACGTCCACGAGGGTGAAATTCTGGCGCTGCTGGGCCGCAACGGTGCGGGCAAGACGTCCACATTGCGTGCCATTGCCCGGCTCGACAGTCCGATGCTCACCCATGGCGAAGTCTGGCTGGACCACCAGCCGCTGCACATGATGCGCGCCTATGAGGCAGCCCAGTGCGGCGTTGGCCTGGTGCCGGAAGACCGGCGCATCATTCAGGGCCTCAGTGTTGAAGAGAACCTCAAGCTGGCCCAGATCGAAAAGCCGATTGGCTGGTCGATCGAGCGTATTTACGAATTGTTTCCCCGTCTCGGTGAACGCCGCAAACAGGAGGGGACGACACTGTCAGGCGGCGAACAGCAGATGCTGGCCATTGGCCGCACGCTGGCCCGCGATCTCAAGTTGCTGTTGCTTGATGAGCCCTATGAGGGTCTCGCACCGGTTGTTGTGCAGGAAATCGAGAAAACCCTGCATCTGATCCGCGAACAGGGCATCACAACCATCATCGTGGAACAGAATGCCATCGCTGCACTCAATCTGGCTGATCGCGCCGTTATTCTTGATACCGGTACGGTGGTTTATGACGGCACCGCGCGCGAAGTGCTGGACAACAAACAGTTGCGGCACGACTATCTGGCGATTTAAAGCGCTTTCTGAAAAGTGTGAAATTGTTCTCAGACTGAACAGCGCGTCAAATGAGCCCTATTGAGCGAAACACGCTTTAAGACGATCCAGATGGTTCGCATCAAAAACAAACCGCTTGTTTTATGATTGTCCCGGCAGGAGGCGTGACACAAGATCGGCGGCAAACGCCGCGTCGTGTGCCGAGGTCTGCATTACTTCACCCCAGTCCCGGTTGGTTTCGCTGTCGATCTTGATGGTCGCATCAATACCCATCTTGCCGGCCAGTCCGGGCTGCGGCGAGGCGAAATCCAGATAATCCATTGGCGTGTTCTCCAACAGCATCACATCCCGGGACGGGTCCATGCGAGTGGCCAGGGCCCAGGCCACGTCATCCCAGTTTCTCGGATCGATGTCGGCGTCCACCACCACCACCATCTTGGTATAGCTGAACTGTGGCAGCATCCCCCACAGCGCCAGCATCACGCGCCGCGCCTGCCCGGGGTAGCGTTTGTTGATGCTGACAATGGCGATGCGATAAGAGCAGGCCGCCGGCGGCAACCACAGGTCGTGAATTTCCGGGATTTGGGCGCGGATAGTGGGCAGGGCCAGTCGATTAAACACTTCGCCGATGATTGCCGGTTCGTCGGGCGGGCGGCCCGTATAAGTAGACAGGTACACAGGGTCGCGCCGATGGGTTATCGCGGTGATCTGCACCTGGGGAAACGGTTCTGCCCGATTATAATAGCCGGTGTGATCGCCGAACGGGCCCTCAGGCGCGGTGTCACTGGGCGATACCCAACCTTCGAGAACGATCTCGGCTTCTGCTGGTACCAGAAGCGGCACCGTTTTTGCTGCTACCAGACGTGGACGGGTGAGGTTGAGCGCGCCGGCGAAACTCAGTTCCGAAACGGTTTCCGGCAGCGGTAGCGCAGCGGACAGCAACGTCGCCGGGTCGGCACCCAGAATGATGGCAACCGGGGTTTTTTCGCCCTGTTTCGCCCAGCTTCGATGATGCGCGGCACCACCGCGATGCGGCAGCCAGCGCATGATCAGCCTGTCACGGTCCAAAACCTGGGTCCGGTAGATCCCGGCATTGTAGCGGGCCACATCTGCGGCGTCGGTATCAAAGCCACGGGTCACAACCACAGGCCAGGTAATCAGGGGGGCGGCATCGCCCGGCCAATGGGTTTGAATCGGAATGGTGGTGAGATCGACATCCGTCCCTTGCAGGACCACCTGCTGAACCGCGGCGGATCTGACCAGTTCCGGACGACTTGCCAGCGCGGCCTTGAGCATCGGCCAGCGCGACAACGCATCGTGCAACCCATCCGGCGGGGTCGGAGATCTGAGTGCGGCCAGGAAGTTGCCGAGGTCACCGACCTTGTCGGGCGTGATGCCAAGACCCGCCGCGACCCGCTCGGTGGTGCCGAACAGGTTGACAATCACCGGCACGGCTGACACTGATCCATCATCCAGCACTGGCTGGTCAAAGCGCAGGACGGGGCCGTCTGCCTCCAGCACCGCACGATGTACGGCTGTCATCTGGCAGCAGATTGACACCGGATCTGGAACAGATATCAGCTGCCCGGATTCGACGCACCAGTCGAGAAAGCTGCGCAGGCTGGGATATGGGGGCAAGGTTCTAACGGGTTCTCTCCAGATACGCATTTTTTAGCGCCTATCAGAAAAAACCCGGCCAGGAATTGACACATGTCAATTTGCCTGAATTCACGACCGTGTACCAAGATGCCACGATCAAAACATGTCTTCGATAGTGGATAAGGAACTCCGCTTGCGCGATTCTCCGGTGCTGATCCCAAGAGTCCCTGCCTTTCTTGCACACGCGTTGCGGGTGCTGCCGCTGCTGCCGTTGTCACTATCGTTGATCGTTCTTTCCAGAAAGGTGGCGCAAAACCATCCCGGCCTGTTTCGCCGTCTCGGAGAATACAGCAACACCCGTTTTGTTCTCGACCCCACCGATCTGCCGTTTGTGATCTGCCTTGAACCGAACGGCGGTTCGCCACGGGTCACGGTGATGCGTGGACAGGGCGACGGGGAGGCGCGGATTGCCGGGCCTCTGGCGGCGCTTTTGGGCCTGGTGCACGGGGCGTTTGACGGTGATGCATTGTTTTTCTCCCGAGATCTGGTGGTTGAAGGCGACACTGGCGCGGCGTTGGCCCTGCGCAATGCGGTTGATGATGCCGAACTGGATCTGTCACTGGAAATAGCGGCTATGTCCGGGCCGTTAGCCGCACCTTTGCAACAAGCATTTGCATTTGTGCAGCGTCGAACCGGGGTCTGTCTGACCCGCCCTGAAGAGGTGGCCGCATGGTAATGGAAATCGTTTGTCCGGCGGGCACGCCTGCCGCCCTGCGCGCCGCGGTCAAGGCCGGGGCTCACACCGTGTATTGCGGTTTCAACGACGAAACCAACGCCCGCAATTTTCCGGGGCTGAACTTTGATCGCGCCGAGATGCGCGAAGGTGTGGCTTTCGCCCATACGCACGGGGCCAAGGTGTTGGTGGCGATCAACACGTTCCCCCGCGCCGGAGACGAGGTGATCTGGCACCGCGCGGTGTGCGATGCAGGAGCCAGCGGTGCGGATGCGATTATTCTGGCTGATCCGGGCTTGCTGGATTATGCGGCGCGCAATCATTCGGGTCTGCGCCGCCATCTGTCGGTGCAGGCGGCGGCGGCCAATGCCGATGCGATCAATTTCTATGCCGAAAGCTTTGGCATCAAACGAGTCGTCCTGCCGCGTGTCCTGTCGGTTTCGGAAATTGCCGAGATCAACGCCGAGACCCGGGTGGAAACCGAGGTTTTCGTGTTTGGCGGCCTTTGTGTGATGGCTGAGGGCCGCTGTTCCCTGTCGTCTTATGTCACCGGAAAATCCCCCAACATGAACGGGATATGCTCACCCGCCAGCCACGTGGAGTATCACGAGACGGACGGGGTTCTTGATGCCCGCCTTGGCGGTTACACGATCCACAGGATCGCCAAGGATGCCTCTGCCCCCTATCCAACCCTGTGCAAGGGGTGTTTTGGCGCCGGTGACAAGTCCGGCCATCTGTTCGAGGATCCGGTCAGCCTGAATGCAGAACAGCTGATCCCCCAGTTGCTGAAGGCCGGCGTGACGGCGCTCAAGATCGAAGGACGTCAGCGATCCCGGTCCTATGTAGTGCAGGTAGTGCGCAATTTCCGTGCTGCGGTCGATGCGCTGGAAAATGGCAAACCGATGCCCAAGGGTATGCTGGCGAACCTGTCCGAGGGTCAGGCGATGACAACCGGCGCCTACAAGAAAACCTGGAGGTAGGGATATGCAGCTGACAGTTGGCCCCAACCAGTTTTTCTGGCCAGCCCAACGTTGGGCGGCACTTTATACCGATCTGGCTTCGGCCCCGGTTGACCGGGTGGTGCTGGGCGAATTGGTGTGTTCGAAACGCCTGCCGTTTTATCAGGACCAGATTCCACAGGCGATCGCATCACTGACAGAGGCCGGCAAGCAGGTTGCCCTGACCAGTCTTGCGCTGGTGACCCTGAAACGCGAACGCAAACAGACCGCCGATCTGGCCGCGACGGGGGTAGAAGTTGAAATCAACGACTTGACCGGCCTGAGCTATCTGCCTGAAGGGACTGCCTTCTCGGTCGGACCGCTGGTCAATGTCTATAACGAAGGCACTCTGGTCTGGCTCGCCTCGCGTGGTGCCAACCGGATTTGCCTGCCGCCGGAATTGCCGCTGGCGTCTGTGGCAACCTTGGCGAAGACCGGGGCGGATCTTGGGGTCGCAATAGAGGTCTGGGGGCACGGGCGTCAACCGCTGGCGATTTCGGGTCGCTGCTATCACGCGCGCCTGCATGGCCGGACCAAGGACAATTGCCAGTTTGCCTGCGAAGACGACCCCGATGGGTTGGCGGTCCGCACCCTCGATGATCAGCCGTTTCTGGCGATGAACGGGGTGCAGACCCTGTCGCACAGCTATGCCTGTTCGGTGCATCAGATTGACGCTTTACGCGAAAGCGGCGTGTCCGCGATCCGCCTGTCGCCGCAATCCTCGGGGTTTATCGACCTGTGCCACTTGTACCGGCAACTTCTGGACAACGAGTGTGACGGCCAGCATGTTGTTGACGCACTTGTCAAAAGTGACGAGAACATCCAACTGTCGGACGGGTTTCTGACCGGCGATCGGGGCGTGGATTGGTCAGGCGAGCCGTCTCCAACCTGAGCAACGTAGGAAAGATCATGAAAATAGCATACGTCAGCTCGGATGTGCGGGGCCAAACCGATGCGGTCCTGTCCGATCTTGTCGGTCGGCTGCAGGCCGAAGGGAAAACCCTTGCCGGGATTGTCAAGGAACAAACCTATCACAGCAGCTTTGCCAACGGTTGTGACATGAAAGTCCGGGTCCTGCCCGACGGACCGGTCATCCAGATCACCCAGAATCTGGGTACGGGATCGGATGCCTGCCGTCTTGATCCCGGAGCCATCGCCAACGCGGTGTCCAGCGTCGAGAACAGCCCACTTGAAGGGGCGGATATGTTTATTCTCAACAAGTTCGGCCCTGAAGAAGCGGCCGGTCGAGGGTTTTGCGCAGTAATTGGCGCAGCGCTGGATCGCGGCGTTCCGGTGCTGGTCGGCGTCGGCGGCGCCAGCAAGGCTGCCTTTGAGACCTTCGCCGATGGACTGGCGGTTGCGCTACCAGCGGACCTGCCAGCGATCCTGACATGGTGCCAGACCGCGATGCCGGGATTACCCGAAGTCGGATCTCTTTCTGAAGATGGTGCATCGGGTGGCTGATGCGGTGTGCCGCTTGCCATTTGCAGACGGAGTTGGGAACCAGTTGGGATTTTACATTGAAAAACCGCAATGTGATCAAATGCACATTGTTCCGGATGACTTGCTGGCATGTTGTGTTCATCAAATGAACAGAAACGTACCCTCATGCGTATTCGGAGGCATTAGTGATGACCAGTTTTACAAAAATACTGATAGCAGGCCTGATTGCAGCAACAAGTGTGACAGCTACGGTGGCGGCTGCTTCAATCGCCAACAGCAAGGCTGCACAGAACGGAGCATCCAACGTAACGGTTATTTACAAGTCTGACGTACATTGGCCGGTCAAGGGCCGGATATCGGTAGATCCTTGCAGCCTTTACGCCTGTGTTGAAGCCTGATAGCTGTCGTTAGCTGCGGTTGAAATGCATTTATTGTCCCAACCGCAACTCGTCCCATTGGCGCAGGTAGATGGCGAACCACGGACACAGAGTGTCCGGGGTTTTCGCCAGCAGCGCTGGAAGCTCTGATACCTCCACCCATTTGGTTGCGCTGACTTCTTCGACATTGAGCGAAATCGATAAAGTGTCTTCGTCTGCATGAGCAACAAAGACATGCACGCGCTCGTTCTCGACCAGACCGCCACCGACATCGGCCCGGTAGTCAAATATACTGGTCTTGCTCAGCGGTAGCGCAATGCCCAACTCCTCGCCAATGCGGCGGGCTGCGGCATGTTCCACGGTCTCGCCCCAATGCGGGTGGGAACAGCAGGTGTTGGCCCATTTGCCGGGGCAATGATACTTGGACGCCGCGCGCTGTTGTATCAACAGTTTGCTACCTGAAAACACAAACACGGAAATCGCAAGATGTTGTTGAGCCGTGCGATGGGCTTCCATTTTCTCAACAGGAAACAGTGAACCATCTCTGGCAATCGCAGGGATGATGATTTCAGGTGTTCCGGTCACCATCTAACCCCCAACCAGCTTCGGCAGCACGAAAACTTCAGAGTCGGGTTTCAGCGGTACCATGATGGAATTGGCGTACATGCGTCCGTCCACCGAAACGGAAACGCCGCGGTCAATGGCCTGCTTCATGGCCGGATAGGCAGCTGATAGCTGGTCCAGCACCTCCCGGATGCTGGCCGCCTGCAATTCGATCTCGTCCGCCCCCTCAAGAGCCGACTTGAGTGTACCCCAGACCTGAACCTTGACCATGATGGATTTCCGATCGCTCCAGATCAGGATGATTTCTGGTTGACTCAACCAAAAATCATAACCTGATTGTTTCCAAAGTGTTAGAGCATCATCCGATCAGAATCATCTGATCGGATGATGCTCGATTCTAAAATGATAAAGCAACTTCATGGGTTCAATAGACCCCATGTTGCTCTAGATTCGTCCCAACGCCTTCAGGACCTTTGGCGGCGACATGGGCAATTGCGTCATGCGAACGCCGGCAGCGCTTGAAACCGAGTTGGAGATCGCAGCCAGCGGCGGTACGATGGAAGTTTCACCGACACCGCGCACACCATATGGATGGCCCGGGTTTGGCACCTCAATGATCACGGCATCGATCATCGGCAGGTCTGATGCAACGGGAATACGGTAGTCAAGGAAGCCGGCGTTCTGCAGTTTGCCGTCCTTGCCGTAAATGTATTCTTCGTTGAGTGCCCAGCCAATGCCCTGTACGGCACCGCCCTGAAATTGTCCTTCCACATAAGATGGATGAACTGCCTTGCCGGCATCCTGGAACACGGTGTAGCGCAGAATTTTCACATAACCGGTCTCCGGATCGACTTCCGTATCCACTATGTGGGTGGCAAAACTGACACCGGCGCCTTCTGCATTGATTTCACAGTGACCGGCAATGGGACCACCGGTAGCACCCGCCTGGGCTGCAATATCGGCCAGAGTCAGGGGGTCATGGTTACCGGCATTGGGGCTGGACGGGCGCGCGGCACCGTCTTCCCAGGTTACGGCTTCAACCGGTATGCCCCAGATGCCGGCCGCGCGGGCGCACATTTTGCCGATTGCGTCACGCGCGGCGTTGATGGCGGCAAGACCGGAAGCGAAGGTGACGCGGCTGCCGTCGGTTACGTCATTGTAACCGAGCGAGGCCGTGTCAGCGATGATGCAAAGCACCTTGTCGTGCGCGACGCCAAGTTCTTCTGCCGCCATATTGCCGATGGAGGCGCGCGATCCGCCAATGTCCGGTGTGCCGACGGACAAACCGATGGTGCCGTCCGCATTGACATTGAGCGACACCGAGGTTTCGCCACCGAAATTGAACCAGAAACCGCATGCCACGCCACGGCCCTGGTTGGGGCCGAGCCTGGTCTTGTAATGGGGATGGGCTTTGGCCGCTTCCAGTGTTGCGCGCAGGCCAATCACGTCAAAGTTGGGCCCGTAAGAGGCTTTGGAGCCATCGGAAGAGGCGTTCTTCAGGCGCACATCGAGCGGGTCCAGCTTGAGTTGCCGGCACAGTTCGTCGACCACGCTTTCTACGGCATAAGCTGCCATCGGTGCGCCGGGCGCACGGTAGGCAGCCTGCTTTGGCCGGTTGGCGATGACGTCATAACCAACTGCCCGCACGGCCTTGAGATCATAGCAGGCAAACGCCGCCATGGCCCCGTATGGAACCGCCGAGCCGGGAAAGGCACCGCCCTGATAGCGCAGGGTTGCGTCACCTGCGGTAATGGTCCCGTCCTTCTTCATGCCGATTTTCACATCGATGGATGTTGACGAAGTCGGGCCGCTGGCGCGCAGCACCTCGGATCGGCTCATGACCACTTTTACGGGATGGTTGGCCTTCAGGGACAGGGCCAGCGCCACCGGTTCGATGAACACTGTGGTCTTGCCGCCGAAACCGCCGCCGATTTCAGATGCGGTTACGCGCAGGGCTGATGCATCAATGCCAAGCAGGGCCGAACAGACCTGCCGCACCATGAAGTGGCCCTGTGTGCAGCACCAGATGTCGCCACGCCCGTCGGCACCCATGCTGGCAAGGCAGGCATTAGGTTCGATGTAGCCCTGATGGGTGGCTTCAGTCCTGAAGGTGTGTTCGACGACCAGATCAGCCTGCTTCATACCGGCTTCGATGTCGCCATGGCCGAATTCAAAGCGTTCCGCAATGTTGGAGGGTTTCTTCGGCGTCTTGTCGAGGCCCTTGGTGAACAGTTTGTTGTTGAGGATCGGTGCCGACGGCTTCATGGCCTCGTCCACATCGGTCACATGCGGCAGTACTTCATAGTCGACCTTGATCAGCTTAAGTGCCTTTCTGGCTGCGGCGCGCGTTGTGGCGGCGACGGCGGCGACGGCGTGGCCGTCATAGAGGGCTTTTTCGCGGGCCATGACGTTTTCGCGAATATCAACAACGTCTTCAGGGCAGGGACCGAAATCCTTTGCGGTGACCACGGCGTGAACGCCGTTCACCGCTTCGGCTCTTGAGGTGTCGATGCTCTTGATGCGGGCATGGGCATGCGGGCTGCGCAGTATCAGGCCCCACAACATGCCAGGTGCCGTCATGTCCGCGCCGAAGCGGGCGCGTCCGGTAACCTTGTCCAGACCGTCCGGGCGCGGCGTGCGGGAGCCGACAACCTTGAATTTGCGTTTCAGGGCATCCTTGCCAGGTTGAAAATTCATGCTTTTACCCTCTTTTTCGCAGCCGCATTTTTGGACTTTGCAGGCTGTCTCATATCCTTTGCGGTGTCGAGAACGGCCCGTACAATCTTGTCATAACCGGTACAGCGGCACAGATTGCCGGCCAGCCAGTAGCGAACTTCCTCCTCGGTCGGATCGTCATTGCGCTCCAGCAGGGATTTTGCGGCAATCAGGAACCCCGGGGTACAAATCCCGCATTGCAGTGCTGCATGGTCCAGAAACTTCTGCTGCAGGGGATGAAGCTGCACACCGTCGGCCATGCCCTCGATGGTTTCGATTTCGCAGCCTTGTGCTTCCGCGCCCAGCATCAGGCAGGAACATACCAGTCTG
>JBDNEZ010000023.1:0-16301 GCA_041690095.1 Anderseniella sp. | reverse complement strand
CCTATCCGACATATCGTGAAGGCCTGCAGGCGCTGCTCTAAAACCGCTCACGCCAGCAGCCTGCGGCTGCGCTCCGCTGGGGCGGGCCTGACCGGCCCGAGACCCGGTCGGGTCTGGTTCCGGCGTTCTGCACATACAGTTGTGGATCCTCGGGACAAGCCCGAGGATGACATATGAGAATGGAATCGGTTTTGTAAACCTGTCATCCTTGGGCCCCGTCCCAAGGATCCATACTCACCATCGGCAACTGGATACGTATGAGTTTTATTCCGCTCACGCCAGCAGCCTGGTGTCCGCGTATGTGCAAAGGCCTTCTGCGGTTTGCGTCAACAGGGCCAGATTGCGCTCGCTCGACAGGCGATGATCACCGTGCTTGATCAGCTGGAACGTCACGTCATCGCCCGTCAGGGCATGGTAGGTTTTCAGTGCGTGCTGCCATGGTACGTCCGCGTCGGCTTCACCCTGCAGAATTCTGACCGGGCAGGGCATCTGCAGCCCGTCGTCCAGCAGCAGATGCTGCGCGCCGTCCTCGATCAAAGCTTTGGTGATCACGTAAGGCTCGTCGGAATACTCAGACGGGCGTTCATATTGGCCCAGCCGCATCACCTCGTCGCGAAACTCATCACCATATTTGTCCCACATCAGGGCGCTGGTCATGTCTGCTGCCGGTGCGATCAGGATGACGCCGCCAAGCCGGTCTGCATTGCCTGTCCCGATCAGTCTTTTTGCCAGCAGCAGCGCAATCCAGCCGCCCATGCTGGAGCCGATCAGCACCCGCCGGCCCGATGCGCACCGGGTGAATACGGCGTGGGCCTGATCAAGCCAGCCTGAGATGGTGCCATTGACAAACTCGCCGCCGCTTTCTCCGTGTCCGGAATAATCGAACCTGATGAACGATCTGTTTGTGGTGCGCGCGTGATCTGCCAGCACTTCTGCCTTTGATCCGCGCATGTCGGACTTGAATCCGCCCAGCCAGAAGGTGCCGCATGGAGCCGTTGGAGCCGGATCAGCACCGTCATTCAGCCAGGCGATGGCGGGACCATCGGTGATTTCGAGGTATTCAGGCGGTTTTTGGGCGGAACAGGACATGGATGCGACTAGCCTCTCAACATTGCTTGCAAAATCTGATAAAGGTAGTTAGGTGCGTTTTTACACAGATTAACCCCTCTTGCGGTATTTGGACCAAACCAGCCGCAAAACCCTAAGGAGATTATACCATTCGCAGACCGATGAACGGGCAAATGCCGCCCAAGGATGACGGACCACGTATGAACGAAGCGATCACCAATGCCAATGTGCTGTTGATCGATGCGGAAGGTGAAAAGCGCGGCGTCATGAAGATTGAAGACGCGCTGGAAATCGCAGCACAAGCCAGGATGGATCTCGTCGAAGTGTCTCCGAACGCCGACACACCTGTTTGCAAGGTGCTGGACTACGGCAAATACAAATATCAGGCCCAGAAAAAGGCCAACGAAGCCAAGAAAAAACAGAAGGTTATCGAAGTCAAGGAAATCAAGTTGCGCCCTGGCATCGACACGCATGACTATGATGTGAAGATGCGTGCCATGAAACGGTTCTTGGATGATGGCGACAAGGTCAAAGTGACCATGCGCTTCCGTGGCCGTGAAATGGCCCATACCGAACTTGGTTTCGATCTGCTGCAGAAGGTCAAGACCGACACGGACGACTTTGCCAAGGTGGAATACGAACCCAAGATGGAAGGCCGCCAGATGGTCATGATCCTGTCACCCAGGTAGCGGAGTTTTTACATCGATCAGGTTGATGGTTCCGGTTGTAGCAACCGGACATCATCCTGATCCGAAGTCCTGCCAACAATAACCGGTCGGCCTGGTTGATCCGGGGCTGCGCAATCAGCGTAGTTTCAATATCTGCAACCAGGCTAGAGACTGTTTCTATGGTGATTGCCCCTGCTGTGACCGATGGTATCCGCCGACAAACCGGCAAAAGCCCACAGGCTGAGCTGTTTGCCCGGCTCCTGAAGGATGTTGCCGACCACCGCGACCGGCAGGCCTTTGCGCAACTTTTTGAGCACTTCGGCCCGCGGTTGAAGGGTTTCATGATGCGCAAGGGCGCCAATGCTGAACTGGCTGAAGATCTGGTTCAGGACGCCATGATTGCGGTCTGGAACAAGGCAGGCATGTTTTCTCCCGGCAAGGGATCGGTGACGACGTGGGTGTATACCATTGCCCGCAATCTGCGCATCGACCGGTTGCGCCGCGAAGGGTCACGATATTTTACCGATATCGACGAATATGAAGAGGCCAGCGATGATCCGGCCAGCGATGATGTCGTAATCAGCAGGCAACAGGATGCGGCGGTCACCGAAGCGCTCGATGTTCTGCCTGATGATCAGCGCCAGGTCATCGTGATGGCATTCATGGACGACATGACGCAAGCCGAAATAGCAGACAAACTTGATGTGCCGCTGGGCACCGTCAAATCGAGAATGCGGCTGGCGTATCGCAAGATGGCGCCGGTTCTGGAGGGCGTGAAATGAAAATCGTCTTTCATCTGGATGACGCAACGGTGATGTCTTATGCCGGTGGCAGCCTGGCCAGTTGCCTGTCCGTGGTGGCAGCGGGTCATGTTGCCATGTGCGATCACTGCCGTACCAGGGTGCGCAAGGCAGAAACCGTCGGGGCTGCCTTGCTGGACTCGGGTAAACCGGAACCAATGAGCGCCGGTGCCCTGTCGGCCGTTTTTGAACGCATTGACGGCAGCGACTGGATTCAACCGCAATCGCGCCGGCAATCCGATCCAGGTGCAGACCCGTCCTTGCCCCTGCCGGTATCACGTGTGCTTGACCGTAAACTTGATGAGGTGCGCTGGAAGACGGTAGCACCCGGCGTCGACCTGCATGTGATCGAGAAAAATCCTGATGGCTCCAGCCTGTACATGTTGAAAGTACGCCCTGGCCGGAAACTGCCCGATCACGGTCATGCAGGGCAGGAAATGACATTGATCCTGCGCGGTGCATATCGAGATCAGATCGGCCGTTTTGCCCCCGGTGATGTTGCCGATCTGGATGAGGACATTGAGCATCAGCCGGTGATCGAGGATGGCGAGGATTGCATTTGCCTGATCGCCACCCAGGCGCCTGCCCGGTTCAAGGGTCTGGTGCCACGCTTGCTGCAACCTATCGTCGGCATCTGACGAACCGCGCCCATGAAACAACACACACTTCCGTGGAAAACCGCCTGGATTACCGGCGCAAGTTCCGGCATCGGCCGTCGGCTTGCCATTGATCTGGCAGAGCGCGGTGTCACGGTGGCGGTGTCGGCGCGCTCGGCTGACGCGCTTGCAGAACTTGCCGCCGGGCACGATAATATCCGCAGTTACCCGCTTGATGTAACTGACCTGGCAGCTTGCCGGAACACCTCGACGGCAATCGCGGCAGACATCGGACCGATAGACCTTGTTGTCATGGCTGCCGGCATCTGGATTATCCGGGACGTCGAAAGTTTCCGCGCGGACGATTCCACCAGGGCAATGCGCGTCAACTATGAAGGCGCGGTCAATGTGATCGACGCTGTGCTGCCCGCCATGAGACAGCGTCGGGCCGGCCAGATCGCACCGATTGCCTCTGTTGCCGGCTATCGCGGAATGCCGCGGGCCGTTACCTATGCGCCCACCAAGGCAGCCCTGATCTCATTGGCGGAAGCCTTGCGCAGCGATGCGGCCCAACACGGCATCAAGGTGCAGATCATCAATCCCGGATTCGTACGCACGCCGATGACCGATGCCAATGACTTTCCCATGCCGTTTCTGCTGGAACCTGAGGACGCGTCACGGCGGATCATCGCAGGCCTTGCATCAAGCCGTTTTGAAATCGTGTTCCCCAAACGTCTTGCCGTGATCATGAAGTTGTTGCGGTTGCTGCCATACAGTATCTATTTCTGGCTGATGGCGCGCTTTGTGCAGCGCGACTGATCTGCGTTGCCCAACACGGGAAGGCGGGTTACAATTCAATTCATAAAGCCGCAATCGCTATGGAGTTGAGACCGATGTCGAAGATTGAATTTGACCTTTCCAGCACTCTGGGAACCTCGGATGACGGACGCACGACAGGAACGCAGAAGAGCAGCGGGGTAATTCCGAAGGTTGGCCTTGACCTGTCAAATACCCTCGGCATCGCCCGCGATGGTCGCAAGGTTGGTTCCGAGATGAAAGGCGTAGTTCCCAAGGGCCCCTGTTCGTAACCCGTAATGACCTGAGGTGTTCGCTGGATCAGGCTGAGTTCGCACGAGTCCGCCTGTGCCCTCATACTATGGAACCGAGCATCTTCATACTGCAGTAAAACATGATCGTTATCGGGGTGTCTTGATTTGGCCAGTTCCGGACATGCCTTGTTCGCACCGTCGGCCCAAACCGGGCTTGAGTTGCGGCGCAACTTCAACAACGGCTTTGCAAGCAGTCTTGAGTATCTTGTCTCGGTATGTGAACCGCATGTAGAATTTGACAAAGGACAGGTTGCCCGGTTGATCTCCAGGATCAGAAGCGGCAGTCGCGAGACGCCGTTTCTGTATGCCCTGCACTTCAGGCTTGTTGAAGCGATCCAGCGCCAATCCTTGCCTGACATTCAGCTGTATCTGGATCAACTGCTCAACCTTGATCAGGCGGCAGACCAGCTTTTGGTCGCCGGACTTGCCTCGGATGATCTGCCCTGGGACGCTGACACCACCACTGCATATTTTGAAGCCGATGATGATGCCGGTTTCCGCTACGCGCCTCCCGATCGTGATAAAACGGCCCTTGTTCAGACCAAACTGAGCGCTGCACTCGAGATGATCAATCGCTTTGCGCCAGGTCTGGCCGCCGAGATGAGAGAGTTGGTCACGACCATCATCATTGCGCATGGAACTGCCTTGAATGACACCTGCCCGCCTCAGGTTTTTGAAACCAGTACTGCCTTGAGGGCATTCGGTGGTGTGTTGTTGAATGCCGATTATTCCGGCTCGGTGCTGGATGCGGTCACTTCCCTGATACATGAAGAGGCGCATACGGTGCTTTTTGCGGTGTCACCCAACGATGGCGTGGTGGAAAATCCTGATAACGAGAGATATTCTTCTCCGCTGCGTGAAGGTCTGCGACCGCTTGAGGGTATCTTCCATCAAGCCTTCGTTGTGGCGCGAATGATATACGGGATGAACCTGTTGCGCTCGTCGACCGGGGCATCTCAAACCGAGTGCGATTTTGCCTGCGGGTTTGTGCGAAGCAATATCCCGTGCTTCGAGGATGCTGCGACCACCATACGCCGACACGCCAGATTGACCGATGCAGGCGAAATGGTGTTCCAGGCGGCTGAAAACCATATGGCTGGTATACAGATCACTTGAGCCAGCCCTGCGATTGTCAGGCTTGGATTTTCAGGCTTGGGGGTGTCTGTTGAGCGCACCCGGTCCCAGTTGCCGTCGCAACCACTGTGCGTAATGCCCCCGCCATCCTGTCTGGCGACTGTTCAGAAACCAGCTTCCTTGCAGATTCCAGCAACTGGCCATCAGGCGCGGCAGTTCCTCGTCCTCATAGATGATGTATCCGCCCATCGGGTAGAGAGTGATCTCGGTGAGAAAAAATCCGTTGCCGTTCCAGAGAAAGTCGACCCTGAGGTGATCGTGCCCCGCAGCGATCTTGCGGGCTGTTTCCAGCATGTCTTCCACGCCGGCAGGCAAGGCGTAATCTTCAGGCAGGACACTGCAGGTTACGGTGCGGCCGGTGCCGTCCGGCGGCAATATGTTGGTCTCTCCCACCCGGGGTCTTGCCATCCGGTTTCCCTGGCCGTCAAATCTCGCAACCTGGATGAATTGGCTTTTGTGGCCATGCATCGCGACAAAATGGGAAATCTGCTGTCCGAACACGTAAATAGTGAAATCGGCAAGGGTCGCCGTGGCACCCGCGTTCAGGTCTTCTTCAATGAACAATTGCGGGCGCACACCGGCATAGCCCCATTCGCCATGATATTTTTCCCAGCGGGTTTGCAGCCACTTGCGGGTTTTCTGATGCAGCTGTTGCATGTCGGGAGGCGTGCTGCCCAGTCTGATGTTGAAGCCCGACGCATGGTTTGCCTTTAGAAACCCTGCTCCTGCCAGCAAATCGCATGGTGCCATCATGATATCATTGCCGCGCCACAACACCTTGGCAAAACCCACTGCTGGAAAATGCTCGGCAACATATTCTTTGGTCGCCAGTTTGTCGCTGAGGGTCACGAACAGTGGATTGTGGTCGAATATCTTGCGCCACAGATACTTGTCATCGACCGTGATCGGTACTGCCAGGTTCGGAAGCTTGCGGCGGGCAACAAGAAACTTCACCACAAGCCGGATATTGAAAACAAAAATGAGGACGTCGAAGGCCATGCTCGTCATCAGGTCACCTTGTCAAACCACTGGCGATTGGACAAATGATAAGTGTGGCTTGGCTGACTTCGCGAACCGGATCTCATTATTTCTCACCTGGCATCTGTCACCGCGCACTGATCTTGCCAGCGAACCCGAAAATCCAAGTCAAGTGTTTCTATTTGAACCGGAAATGATCTAGTCTGTCTGCAGTGGACAGGAGGGCATATGGCGAAAATCTGCACGTGGGCAATTGTCCTGATCGGGTTTGGTGTGATCGGGACGGGCCTTGCGCAAGCTCAGGATGACGGCGAAGCGCAGGCGTGCTGGTGGGAGTATGCAAGCTGCGCGCGCCAGTCGTTTGGTGATGCGACATGGCGGTCCGTCTGCTATGCGGATTTCTCCACCTGCATCGGAAAAATGCAGTTGCCGGCATGCCCGGCAACACCCGTTGTCGCTGATTGTGCGGCCTACAAGACAGAATGTGATGCGATTGCTGCCGGTGACGCAGGGTTGCTGGCTGATTGCAGCGCAGATGCCGATGCCTGCGCGCTGGCGCATGGTTGCTAGCCCAAAAAGGCATGAATTCAATTGCGCCGGATGTGTTAGGTGAAAGCTGAACGCAAGCCAGCCGTAGTGCCTCTTTTAATTCGCTCCCCGCGATGCCGTTGCCTGACCTCTGGTGGCGGCATCTTCTCTCAGGAATCCACCACCATGCCGGATATTTCCCGCCCCGTGACCGGATGGCTCGCTGCCCTGGGCGTTGTCGTCATCTGGTCAAGCTGGGTCGTGATATCCAGGCTCGGCGTGGTCCAGACGCTGACCATCTATGACATGGTGGCACTTCGGTTCGTCGTGGCCTGTGTTGCGGTGGCTCCTTTCGTATGGCGGTATTGGCCACGAAACCTGCGTTGGTGGCAGATATTCGTGATTTCGTGCGGTCAGGGTGTTCCCTACCTGCTGCTGGCATTCGGTGGCTTCCGGTTTGCGCCGGCGTCACATGCCGGCATCATGATAAACGGCACCTTGCCGGTGATTGCTGCAATCCTGGGTTGGATCTGGTTGAAAGACCGGCCTGACGGCTGGAAGATTGCCGGTATGGCGGTGATATTGCTTGGGTGTGGCCTGATCGGCTGGGACAGGGAAACACCCGGTGTTGCGCCTGATGCGTGGATCGGGCATCTGATGTTCGTGGGCTCGGCAGTGTTTGTCGCCGTCAACATGATTGGCACCAAGGCCTGGCAGCTCACTCCCATGCAGGCAATGGTGTGCATTCCTACGGTCAACCTGGCCTGGTTCGGCCCGCTGTATCTGGCATTTCTGCCTTCAACGGTGCACACGGCACCCTGGTCGGAGATCATCTTGCAGGGTGCGTTTCAGGGGCTTGGCCCCAGCGTGCTGGCCGTGCTGCTGTTTACCACCGCGGTACGATCCATAGGGACATCTGCAACCGCTGCGATGATGGCGATGGTGCCGGGTATGGCTGCCCTGTTGGCAATTCCGGTATTGCACGAATGGCCGAGCCTGTTCGCCTGGGCCGGGCTGTTTCTGGCCACAGCCGGCATACTCCTGGCAGCCGGTTGGCGCCCGTTGACAGCAAAAGTCCGGTCAGGGCAATCGGTTTAAGCGGGATACATTGGCATTCTGGTCCAGGTGCCGTTTCGCTCCCTTGCCATGGCGCCAGCCAGAAACACGAGCCGGAGACAGGGCGGCACCACGCTTTAGATCATGCGGAAAGCCAGGAACGTCCAGATGTCCGTTGCCAGCCATGCAGCCGATTGAGGCCAAAGCGAAGATCGCTATTCCCGATAGCAGAACCGGTCTTCGGCCAAACCGGTCCCGTGATGATCTGCAGCAAGGCCGTCATGCCGAGATAGCCGGCAATTGAAAAGCTGGTGACGCTGTAATCAGCCCTGAAGGTTTCGGCGATGTTCGACAATGACGGAATGAACAAGTTTAACGAAAGTGTTGAAAGTCCGGTCACCAGAATGAGGGTAGGTATACTTGGCGGTGTTTTTGCAGCGGCTATCATGTTGTTCACAAAGGTAAATAGGCCTCACTGCTGAGTCAAAAAGGGAATTATATCCCGTCCCTGAGTCAAAATGGGACGTTTGGTCAAGTTTGAAATACCGCGTATCGCCTGCGATATCGGCGGAAAACAACGGAAAAATCCCACAAAGATATGGTTGGCACGGCATTTGCGTCGATTCCGGTATTACTGTGTGAAATGAGAGACAAAAGCAAATGCGGACTACCCAAGGCAACCGGCTTAACGGGTCGAAAAAACCAGTAAAACAGCCAAATTCTGCCAGTTTCGACTATTTTCTGGCGGACAATGAGTATGTACAACACATCTTGCAGAAGGGGCTTGTGTCCCAGTTTGACACAAAATCGGACCGGACGAAGGATAAACCAATGAAAAGACAGACCCGTAAACGGAAGACCGCTCCCAAAGAGCAGGAGAAACATGTCATGCAAACCGCACCTGCTCCAATGGGGCACAATTCTGTACAGGATCCTCAACCCACGCCTGATCAACTGGAGACGCTGCGCGACATTCTGGTCGGCCCCAGCCTGACGACGACGGAAACCCGGTTGAAGGAGCTTTTGCTCATCCTCGAAGAACGCGAAGAGGATTTGAACAAACGCGAAGAAACGCTGCAGCAGCAGATAAACTACGTTCAGTCGGACGTCACCGAGCGTGAACAGGCGCTCAACAAGAAGATTGCCCAGGTTGAGGCAGAACTGGCAGCACGAGAAGAAGCGCTCTACCAGAAAGTGTCCAATGTTGAGCGTGAACTGGACGAACGCGAACAGGCGCTGAGCCAGAAGCTTGACGAACTCGATGTTCAGATCGGAAATTGCAAGGCTGCCAGTATGAGAATGGACATGGATTTCACCGCGTCGCTTTCGTTGGCCAACAAGCAGCAGGACAACAAGATTCGCGATGTTGGACACGCCATCTCCATGCTGGGTGATCAAATCGCCCAGATGTGTGATCACTCATCAAGCGAAGCTGCCGAGTAGTCTTTCCGGATTTCTGCAAGATGCGTCAGGAACTGCCGCCTGCCCCCTCTGTGTCGGTATTACCTGATGCTGACCTCGCCTTCGGGCGGGGTCTTCGCTTTTGCGGCAAGGGGATGATCCGACCTGCAGGCTGGACACAATCCAGGGTCAGTATTTTGGACCTTGCGGAATGAAACCCGCATCTGGCCGACGAGGATGCCAAATTTGTTCACTTTGGGCCGGTTCAGCACAGCCATCTCGTCGATCTGGTAGAACAGGTCCGGCTCGTGTTGAAGCATCGCCTCGATCCGGCACGGCGGATCAGTGCGCCGGTTTGCTGATCACATAGAAGCCCACATCTATGGCGCCATCGTCGAAACCTGCTTCACAATAGCTCAGGTAGTACAGCCACATACGCTTGAATCCCTCATCATAGCCAAGCGGAGCAATGTCACCCCAGGCCGCATTGAACTGTTGCCGCCACAACCTCAGGGTCCTGGCGTAGTCGCGGCCGAATTTCCGGGTGTGGACCAATGTCATGCCCTGATCGGCTGCATGCCTGGCAATGGCATTATCTGTCAGCAGCATGCCGCCTGGAAACACATAGCGCTGAATGAAATCAACCTTGGCCCGGTAGCGCTCGAAATGTTCGGGCGCAATGGTGATTGCCTGGATGACTGCCCGCCCGCCCGGTTTCAGCCGCCGCGACAGCATGGAAAAATACGCCGGCCAGTTCTCCTCCCCGACAGCCTCGACCATTTCAATCGAAACGATTGCATCATACTGGCCTTGCACCTGGCGATAGTCCTTGAGCGCCAGGCGTACCTTGCCATCCAGATGTTGGCGTTGCATTCGTTGTCGGGCAAACTCAAGTTGCCGGGCCGACAAGGTGATGCCGTCAACCGTTACTCCGGCCAATGCAGCATGTTCTGCCATACCACCCCAGCCACAACCGATTTCAAGTATCGAATCGCTACATTTAACGCCGATCAATTGCAGGACGTGCGCGTACTTGGTACGTTGGGCGGCTTCCAGGCTGGTATTGTCGCCGTCAAACAGGGCGCTTGAATAGGTCATGGTCGGGTCGAGCCACAGGGCATAGAAATCATTGCCCATGTCATAATGGGCCGCAATGTTCCGGCGGCTGCCGGCAAGCGTGTTTTTGCGCCGCCTGTGCACGAGCCTGTCGCCAAGGCGGACCTTGAACAGACTGCCGCCGGCCGCGCGAAACGTGCTGCGGTTGATCAGAAAAAACCGGAAAAGCGCCACCAGATCACTACAGTCAATATCGCCGGCCATATAGGCTTCACCAAAACCGACTGTGCCGCGCCGAATGCATTTTTGCAGCACCCGGTATGAATTCACTTTCAACTCGGCATCAAATCCACCGCTTGATGTCTGGCCCAAAACCAGCTGATGGCCGTCCGGCAGGGTTAGCCTGAGTTGCCCCTGCAGATGGCTCCGCACCATGCGCCTGCCCAGAAACTCAAGCACGCGCCCGGTCGTACTGCGCCGCGAGCACGACGGTCGCGGGCCTGCATGAAGTAAGTCGTCACTCATATTTCAAGCTCTTCCGTCCGGTGTACTTTCAAGCCGTCAAAGTCCGGTTTTCGGTGCACTCGCAGCCCCTTCACCCACAACCGTAGCGCCTCGATATGAATACCGGCGATGACCTTCCAGGTCATCAACGGCTGGCGTATCACCGCCGCCAGCACGCTGCCGGAAGTCAGCCTGGTTTTGCGTCCGCTGAAATACGCATTGAGAACGGCCTTGCCCCCGCGTCTCAGCGTTACCCCGAGGCTAGTGCTCTCGCCTGGAACCGTGACGCGAAAACCGTAGTCACCGTCGGCTTCGTTGAATGGCGAGACGTGGAAAACCTTGCGGCAGGCTTGCTGCAGCGTTCCGTTGCGCGTTGTGCCGCCGGTCACAAGGTAGTGGGTGTGTTCGCCGAACGTGTTCGACACTTCGTAAAGCATGGCAGCGATTTCGCCGTCCGCAGTGACGGCATAATAGGCGGTCAACGGGTTGAAGCAGTATCCGAGAACTCTTGGATAACACAGCACGAACAGATCGCAGGCGTCAGTGTCGATAGCGCTTTCGTGCATGGTTTGCCTGACGAAGTCTGCAACACTTGAGCCGTCGCGCAGACCATGATCACGATCATGGAAAGACATCAGGTTGAACCGGTTGTGTGACAGACACCAGGTCGTTCCACACACTGAATCAATCTGGTCCAGTGGGAGTAACATACTGAAAACACGATAGGAAAGCTGATGCCGCAGCGGTGTAAGGCGCTTGTGGACCACCGTACCATGATAGAGGGCAGCTTGAATGCGTGGTGGGGTCATTCGGCGGCCTCGCGGATCGTCTGCGCCATTGCAGGCGGTTTGCGGTGAATTCTGCCTGACGGATTCGCTACAACCCAGGGTCTTGCGACGCCGGTCAGGTCTTCTGCTACGGCCAGACCGGATTGAAGCGCATCTTCATGAAACCCGTAGCCAAAGTAACTGCCGCAGAACCAGGTCCTGCGCCGGCCCTGCAAACCCCACAGATCCTGTTGCGCGCTCATGGCCGCCGCATTGAAAACCGGATGGGTGTAATTGAATTGTGCCACCACCCTGGTCGGATCCACCGCGCCACCCGGGTTCAGGGTGACAAACAGGTTGGTTGCTGTGTGCAGCGGTTGCAGGGCGTTCATCCAGTATGAAACGGTCAACTGGTTTTGGCCCTCGTCATCAGCGCGTTCTATATAATTCCAGCTCGACCAGAGCCTGCGCCGCCGGGGCATGTGGGCCGGGTCGGTATGCAAGACAGCGAGGTTTTGCGAGTAGCCGAACTTGCCGAGCAGGTTGCGTTCCATTGCGTCGCCGTCATCCAGCATGGCGAGTGCTTCATCAGCGTGGGTTCCGATCACCACCTGGTCGAACTCGTGCTGTTGCCCATGACAATCGCGCAGCGTAACGCCGTTCGCGTGCCTGGATACCCCGGCAATCCTGCAATGCGTGCGGACCTCAAACTCACCGTCGGCGATCAGTTTCCGCACATAGTGTCGCGACCCGCCCGCCACCGTGCGCCAGCTGGGCCGGTTGCGGATTTTCAGCAGGCCGTGATTGGCAAAGAACCGCATGAAGCTGGCGGCAGGAAAACCCAGCACATCGGCTGATGGTGTTGACCAGATCGCTGCTGCCATCGGTGTGAGGTGGTTGCGGACAAAGGCCTCGCTATAGTTGTTTTGTTTGAGCCAGGCACCCAGTGACAGGTCGAGATCAATGGCGGGCGCGTCTGCGGTGGCCTGTTTGAAGTAGCGGGTTATGTCGGCAATCATGCGCCAGTGCTGTGGCGAGGTGAGGTTGGACAACTGCCCGAACAAGCCGCGCGCGCCACTGCCGGAATACTCATATCCGCCGCCATCGAGCGATGCTGAAAACGTCATGTTCGTAGACGGCGTTGTCACGCCAAGATGGTCAAATAGCGCTACCAGGTTCGGATAACTGTGCGGATTGAAAACAATGAAGCCTGTATCAACCGGCACCGGGCCATCAGGAGTATCGGCGTCCACGGTGTTTGAATGACCGCCAGGCCGGTTGTCAGCTTCGAAAACCGTTACGCGATGGTGTCGCGACAGGTGCCAGGCTGCAGACAGCGCTGCGATGCCCGACCCAACAATAGCAATAGAAGACCTGTTCATGTGTATACGACTCCCGGCACAGACATCGCTGACCGGGTAACCAGTGATTTGCCAAACTCAGACTGCCGCCTTTTAACGGAGCCATGCAGGTAATGGTTCAACGCTGTGATCTAATAATCGCGAACTGGTACAGACAGTGATTGACTCTGTTTCAAAACCGGTTTTATCATTAGTACACAAACAATAAGGACGCGCATGGAGAGCTACGCACAACCCACGTCAGTTACAGAGGCGGTTGAGCTTCTGGCAGCAGATGCTTGGGTTATGCTTGCAGGCGGCACGGATTTTTATCCGGGCCTCGGCGAAGGCCCGGTATCGGCACCGGTGCTGGACATCTCGCGCATAGCTGCGCTCAGGGGAATCTCGCGAGACGATGACCTTGCCGGCTGGCGCATTGGCGCGCTTGCCACCTGGACGGATGTGGTGCGTGCAGATCACCTGCCTGCAGCGTTCGATTGCCTGAAACAGGCGGCACGTGAAGTCGGATCCGTTCAGATACAGAACCGGGCCACTATTGCCGGCAATATCTGCAATGCCTCACCGGCGGCTGACGGCGTACCTGTCTTGCTGGTTCTCGACGCGGAAATTGAGCTGGCTTCGGTTCACACCACAAGGCGCATGGGTTTGAGCGAATTTCTGAAGGGCAATCGCCAGACAGCGCGTCAGCCAGATGAGATTGTCACCGGCATTTTCATCCCCGACTCAGCCTCGCGCGGATCGTCGGCGTTTTTCAAATTGGGTGCACGGCGCTATCTGGTCATCTCCATTGCCATGGTTGCCGCACGTATTGAAGTGGGGGACACGGGTCTGGTTCAGGCGGCGGCGGTCAGCGTTGGTGCCTGTTCGGTGGTGGCACAACGACTGTCTGGCCTTGAAAGCGATCTGGTCGGCAGCAGCCTGACGGACCTGTATTCAGTGCCGCAAGCCCGCCACCTGGAAGGCCTGTCTCCGATTGATGATGTTCGCGCGCCCGCCGGTTACCGGTTGCACGCCGCCCTTGATGGCGTGCGGCGTGCTGTTGCTGCCTGCGTGGAGACTATTTCATGAACCGACATGTTCCGCCGCCGCTTACAATCATAAACGTCAACGGCAGGGAGGCTGTGGTCGCCAGCGCGCCCTACAAACGTCTGTCGGGTGTATTGCGCGATGAACTTGGACTGGCGGGAACCAAGGTTGGTTGTGATGCCGGTGACTGTGGGGCCTGCACGGTGCTTGTGGACGGCGCCCCGGTGTGTGCCTGTCTGACGGCTGTCGGCCAGGTCAATGGCTGCGAGATTACAACTGTTGAAGGCCTGGCAACCGATGGCACCTTGAGCCGCCTGCAGGATGCGTTTCTGCAGTTTGGGGCAGCCCAGTGCGGCATTTGCACACCTGGCATGCTGATGAGTGCTGCAGCGCTGCTGGCGTCATCTGCCGCACCTGACCGCGCCGCCGTCGAAGATGCGCTGGGCGGTGTGCTGTGCCGGTGCACGGGCTATGCAAAAATTGTTGATGCGGTGTTGTTTGCCGCCGGGTCGAACAGTGTTTTGCCGGTGGACGCGAGCGACTGTGCGGTTGGCAAGGCACTGCGCCGGGTCGACGGCGTAGCGAAGGTCGACGGGCATGAGCGATTTGGCGCAGACGCCATTCCTGCAGGCGCACTGATGGCGAAAATCATCCGCTCGCCATATCATCGCGCCGCGTTTCAGCTTGGCGACATTGACCGGTTCGTCAACAGCAGTCCCGGCATCGTCGCAGTGATGACAGTGCGCGATATTCCCGGTGTGAACCTGCATGGCGTCATACCGCAATTTGCAGATCAGCCGGTTCTTGCGGAAACCGAAACCCGCTATCGCGGCGAAGCTGTTGCCGCCATTATCGGTGAGCAGGACGCAATTGCAGATCTGCACATCGAGGACTTTCCGGTTTCATGGCAGCAGCTGCCGCATGTCCTTGTGTGTACAGACGCGATGGCCGCGGATGCACCGCTTCTGCATGACGCGCGCGCCGGAAATGTGATGGTCGAGGGTCTGGTCCGCAAAGGCGATGTGCCGGGCGCCTTGAACAAGGCCGCGCACGTCGTCGAGCGCAGCTATTCCACGCCTTTCATCGAGCATGCCTACATTGAACCGGAAGCAGGCTGGGCGGTTCGAGATGGCGACACGATTGCAATCCATGCCTCCACCCAGGCACCACATATGGACCGCGACGCGATGGCCGCGATCATGGACCTGCCTGTCGAACAGGTCCGCATCGTGCCGACAGCCTGCGGTGGCGGGTTTGGCTCCAAGCTGGACATTTCCATGCAGCCCTACGTAGCACTTGCGGCATGGAAACTGGGACGGCCATGCGGCATTGTCTATACCCGCCAGGAATCCATGCGATCGTCCACCAAGCGTCACCCGAGCGAGATCCGGCTCAAGGCAGGCTGCGATGCCGATGGCCGTATCTCCGGATTTGACTTCAAGGGGTATTTCAACACCGGAGCCTATGCGAGTTGGGGCCCGACGGTTGCCAACCGGGTGCCGGTGCATGCGTCCGGACCGTTTCACATACCCGATTATCACGCACATTCCCTGGCCATCCACACCAACTGTCCGCCGTCCGGGGCGTTTCGTGGCTTTGGTGTCCCGCAATCCGCCATTGCCCAGGAGTGCGTGTTTGACGAACTGGCTGATGCGGCGGGAATCGACAGGCTTGAGTTCCGGTTGATCAACGCGCTTGATAATGGTTTGCCAACGGCTACAGGACAGGTGTTTGAGGCAGGTGTCGGCATCAAGGCCTGCCTGCAAGCGTTGCGTGAACCCTGGAACCAGGCAAGACAGCGGGCGGCCGACTTCAATGCACGCACATCCCATCTGCGCAAGGGCGTGGGACTGGGTACCTGCTGGTATGGCTGCGGCAACACCTCCCTGCCCAATCCGTCGACCATGAAAATTGGTGTAACCGGCGACGGGAAAATTGTGCTTCACCAGGGTGCGGTGGATATCGGCCAGGGATCCAGCACGGTAATGGTGCAGATTGCAGCCGATGCACTGGGCGTCCCGGCCGCTGCCATATCTCTGCGCTCAGCCGATACAGCCATCACGCCGGATGCAGGTAAAACATCAGCATCACGTCAGACCTTCGTGTCTGGCAATGCCACGAAATTATCCGGCGAGGCACTGCGCGCGACGATTCTCCGGCACGCCAATGTATCCGGCAATGCAGTCATCAGGATTGATGCTGAAAGCTTGATCATCAGCGACGGCGACAGCCAACGCCGCATCGACCTG
>JBDNEZ010000022.1:0-21040 GCA_041690095.1 Anderseniella sp. | reverse complement strand
GAAAAAATCGCTCCGGTGAAATGGGTCGCTGTTACCGAGATCTGGTATTAGCTGGCGAAAATTGTCATGTTCATGTGGAATTGCGGAAATCGGTGGTTGGCAGAGAGCCGTTCAAGGTTGTAAGAAACTTGTCACAAGGGCTGGATCAGCTGGAATTCCCGTACTCATCAAAATCGGGAACCCGCGTCACAGGGCAATGTCGCAATGAAACTCGTTTCGGGTAATTCCAACCGGCCACTGGCGGAAGCCATTGCGGCCTATCTCAATCTTCCGTTGACAAAGTGCTCGGTGCGGCGATTTGCTGACATGGAAGTGTTTGTCGAGATACAGGAAAACGTCCGCGGGGAAGACGTGTTCGTGGTGCAGTCCACATCGTTCCCCACCAACGACCATTTAATGGAACTGCTGATCATCACCGACGCATTGCGTCGGGCTTCGGCGAAGCGGGTGACGGCAGTGGTTCCGTACTTCGGGTATGCCCGGCAGGACCGGAAACCTGGCCCGCGTACGCCCATTTCAGCCAAGCTGGTGGCCAATATGATCGAGCGCGCAGGCGCAGACCGGGTGCTGACCATCGACCTGCATGCCGGACAGATTCAGGGCTTCTTCGATATTCCCACCGACAATCTGTATGCAGCACCTGTCATGGTGCGGGATATCAAGGACAACAAGGACAAGTTTTCCGGCACCGAGGTGTGCGTCGTGTCGCCTGACGTGGGTGGTGTGGTTCGTGCGCGCGCTCTGGCCAAGCGGATCGGGGCTCCGCTTGCCATCGTTGACAAGCGCCGGGAACGTGCCGGGGTTTCCGAAGTCATGAATATCATTGGTGAAGTTTCCGGCATGTCCTGCATCCTGGTTGATGACATTGTCGATTCCGGCGGCACACTATGCAATGCGGCTGAGGCTCTGCTGGATGCAGGCGCGACGGATGTCTCGGCCTATATCACCCATGGTGTGTTGTCCGGAGGGGCAGTGGCGCGCATTACGGCGTCCAAGCTCAAGCAACTGGTTTTGACGGACAGTATTCAGGCAACCGAAGCGGTGCGTGTGTCGCGCAATATCCGTGTCATCACCATGGCAAGCCTGATCGGGGAAGCCATCAAGCGCACGGCGCTTGAAGAGTCAGTGTCCAGCCTGTTTGACGATTGATGCGACTGATGCCATTCTGGCTGAATGGGCAGCACAATTATCCATAGCGAAGTTGTCCCTGCCGGTGCGCCGTGGTCACGTGTCATCAAGGCGGGAGAATGTTTACGCATTGTCGATACCCATGGCGCGCAGGCTGTTGATTTTCTGTGCTATTGCGCCAAAAACCCGACCGAGCGCTATCACGCACCCAATACCATCAAGAAGGCAGGCACTATACTGCTGACCAGCGGCCACACGCTGTATTCGGACAAGGCCCGCGCCTTGTTTTCTATCGAGGAAGATACGTTCGGTGGCCACGATACCATTGGCGGGTGCTGTTCAAAGCCATCCAATGAACTGCTTTACGGCGAGACCAATGAGGGTTGCCGGGAGAATTTTCTGACGGCACTTGCCGAGCACCATCTGGGGTGGGCCGATATCGTGCCAAACGTCAACTGGTTCATGACGGTGCCGGTGGATACGGCAGGCGGCGCGCATGTGGCGTTGGGGTCATCACGTCCGGGAGATTATGTGTTGCTGCGTGCCGGGATGGATGTGCTGGCAGTGATTTCCAACTGCCCGCAGGTGCTGAACCCGTGCAACAACTTCAACCCGACCGACATAGCAATTGAAGTATTGGCGCCGTGAAAGGAAAGCCCGGATGCTTGTTCAAGCATCCGGGCCATTCAGGGAGGTTTACTCACTCACGATTGTCGCGCTAAATCAATCTGCAGTTTATCCGATTGTCTGGTCGAAACAGCCAATTGCAAAGTCTGGAGTATCCAGGGTTGCACCCTGACGGTCGACGGTCATACGGTCGCCGGAGAAGGAGTAGGACGTTCCAACCATGACGGTGTGATCATCCAGATCCTGTCCTCCAGTTGAACAGTTGTCGCGAAATGTGCCCCGGTAGCCGATATAGATCGGAGTGTCGCCAATGAGGGGCATGCCGGCCAGCAGGAAGTCATACCTTGCTTTAACCGAAAAGGCTTCCATGTCGCCCGAAGACGCCTGGATATAATCCATGTTGATGTAGGTGCCTTCCAGCTGGATACGGCTGTCGGCGGTCGGGAAATAACGCACGACGCCGCGGGCAAAGAAACCGTCATCAAGGCCAGAAAACGTATTGGCCGTCTCGACATAACCACCTTGACCGTACAGCGTGATGTTGTCGATATAGACTTGGGCTTCACCGCCGACAAAGCGATGGTCCTGGCGGCTGGAACCAAACGATGTGCCTGTGTCGGTAGACCCCATGCCGCCGAATGCGCCAAACAGACCGCGCGATGGGTCGCGCCAGCTGCCGTGCGTGGCAAATTGGTAGGAGAAACGGGGGCCATTCACGTCATTGTCGGATGCTGATTCCGTGGCGTTGGAATTGTACTCGTATTTGACGTCTGACTGGATCGAGAAATTATTGCCGAGCGGCAGGCTCAGCAGTCCTTCACCGCCGTTGGTGAAAACCGTATCGTCATTGAAGCCGTCATCAATCATCTGAACGCCTGCCCAGTTGTCAACAACACCTGATACGATCAGGCCGAGTTCACGATCGTAATCTGCCGCGGCTGCCGGTCCGGCAAATGCGATCAGGGCAACGGACGCTGCCAGAATAGATTTTTTCATCAAGTTAACCCCAGTTATGAAACACATGGCGATAGATATACAGATTCTAGCCTGCCAAACCAATCAAGTTGATACAGTGTACGCAGTTTTTTGAAAAGTGTGACTTTTGAGCCACAGTGCGTGCCGGGCGTCATTGCCCCATGACAGTCCGGTTGCGACCACAAAGCAGTGTGTGCGGTACATGTTGCGCATGGGCGCTGCTTTATGTATAAGCCCGCAATCCGTTGCCGGGCTCGTTCACCCCTGGAGGAGATCTCAGGCCGGATACTGGTTGGCGCAGCAATTGTTGATGCGCCGTTAATTTACAACTTGCACGACAGCAGGAGACAGACGATGGCACAGACCGTCACACTGAACGCCTTGGTGCGCGAACGGGCCGGCAAGGGGGCCGCCCGTGCAGTCCGCCGCGAAGGTCGCGTACCCGCCGTAATCTATGGCGACAAAAAAGATCCCCAGACGATTTCCATGGATTACCGTGAATTGATGCGGCAGGTTCAGACAGGTAGGTTCCTGTCCACCTTGGTCGACATCGAGGTTGATGGCAGCAAGGTTCGCACCATTCCGCGCGATGTACAGTTTGATCCGGTTCGCGATTTCGTCGTGCATGTGGACTTTCTGCGGCTTGGCAAAGGTGCGCGTATTGCTGTTGAAGTTGCGATCCACTTCCTCGGTGAAGAAGACAGCGCCGGCCTCAAACGCGGTGGTGTGCTGAACGTGGTGCGGCACAGTGTCGAGATCATGTGCCCGGCTGATTCCATTCCTGAAAGCTTCGACATGGATGTGTCGGCGCTGGACATCGGTGATGGCCTGCACGCGTCCGATCTTTCCTTGCCTGAAGGAATGACCTTCACGATCACTGATCGTGACTTCACCATTGCAACCATTTCTGCACCGTCCGGTGGTGCCGATGAGGATGAAGATGCAGCTGCAGCGGAAGAAGCTGCTGAAGGCGCTGAAGGTGAAGACGGCGAAGAAGCTGCTGGTGAAGGTGAAGGCGGCGAAGAGTAGCCTCTTCGCTAAAGGCTTTTACCGTCCATTCCGGTTAATTGCGAAATGAGGCGCACATGCTGACTATCGCGGGGCTTGGAAATCCAGGCGCCAAATATGCCGGACACCGGCACAATATCGGTTTCATGGCGGTGGACGAGATTGTTCGCCGCCATGGCTTTTCCGCATGGCGCAAGAAATTCCAGGCGGACGTTTCCGAAGGCCTGCTTGACGGCGAGACAGTACTGGTCATGAAACCGCAAACCTTCATGAACGAGTCGGGCCGCGCTGTAGGCGAGGCACTGCGGTTTTACAACCTGGGTCCTGAAGACCTTGTCGTGCTCTATGACGAGCTTGACCTGGTGCCAGGCAAGGTGCGGATCAAAACCGGCGGGGGCGCAGGCGGTCACAACGGTATTCGCTCGATCGATGCGCATTGCGGCAAGGACTATCGCAGGGTGCGGCTTGGTATTGGCCATCCCGGGTCAAAGGACAGGGTCACCGGGTATGTCCTGGGGGATTTTGCCAAGGCGGATCGTGAATGGCTGGAGCCATTGCTCGACGAAGTTGCACGCAATGCAGGCCTGTTGGCCATGGGCGATGATGCAGGCTTCATGAACAAGGTGGCACTTGGTGTGCGCCCGGTCGGCAGCGATCCATCGACAACCAAAACGCTCAAGACAAAGCAGAGCCACATTCATCAGGCACGGGCTGCTGCCCGCAAGCCGGCACTGTCAAAGACCGGCCCGATGGCCGATATGCTGAACAGGCTTCTGGGTAAGAAGGACGAGGAATAGATGGGTTTCAAGTGCGGTATCGTCGGGTTGCCCAATGTCGGCAAGTCGACCCTGTTCAACGCGTTGACACAGACTGCGGCAGCACAGGCAGCCAATTATCCGTTTTGCACGATCGAGCCGAATGTCGGTGATGTTGCGGTGCCGGATGAGCGTCTTGTGCAACTGGCGTCGATAGCGAAATCTGGGCAAACCATCCCGACGCGACTCACATTCGTCGATATTGCGGGACTTGTGAAAGGCGCATCCAAGGGGGAAGGGCTTGGCAATCAGTTTCTGGCCAATATCCGGGAGGTTGATGCCATCGCCCATGTAGTGCGTTGCTTTGAAGATGACGACATTACTCATGTTGAAGGGCGGATTGACCCGATTGCCGACATCGATACCATTGAAACCGAATTGATGTTGGCGGACATGGAGAGCCTGGAAAAACGCATCGCAGGCGTCGAGAAGAAGGCCAGGTCGGGAGAAAAAGCGGCCAGGGCCGAATATGAGCTCATGCTGCGGCCGCTCGAGTTGTTGCGTGAGGGCAAACCGGCGCGCGAGCTTGAGATTGCTGATGATGAGTTGAAGGCGTTTCGCATGCTGGGGCTGCTGACATCCAAGCCTGTGTTGTATGTCTGCAATGTCGAAGAGGCAGCGGCAGACGAGGGCAATGTGTTTTCCGATAAAGTGAAGGCATTTGCGGTGGCACAAGGCGCACAGGCGGTAGTGGTGTCTGCCCAGATCGAAAGTGAAATCGCTATACTGGATGATGCTGAACAGCGCGAGTACCTTGATGCCATCGGTCTGGCCGAACCGGGGCTGAACCGGGTTATTCGCGCTGGATACACATTGCTGAAGCTGCTGACCTATTTTACGGTCGGCCCGAAAGAAGCGCGCGCCTGGACCATAACCAACGGCACCAAGGCACCTGCTGCTGCCGGCGTCATTCATACGGATTTTGAAAAGGGTTTCATTCGTGCTGAAACCATTGCCTATGATGACTTTGTGAGCCTGTCAGGCGAGGCAGGCGCACGCGACGCCGGCAAGATGCGGCTTGAAGGCAAGGAATACATGGTTGCAGACGGCGATGTGCTGCATTTTCGCTTCAACAACTGATCAGCTCCTTTGGTATTGCTCGTCAACCGAACAGGTTGCGAATGCCCAGGCGCAATTGATCTGCAGCCACATAGCGGGCCTGCAACACTTCATGATGATCAACAGACGGAACAATAACATCCCGCAGATGCTGCTTGAACTGCCGATTGCTTGGATAGCGTTGCATATTGCCAACTGCCTCTGCCAGGGCCGCTTCGTCAACCGATGCATCAACAAGTTGAAACAAGTCATGTACGGTTTGAGCAGGCTGCTGAACGAACTTCTCGCTTGGCAATTCCGTGTAGCTCACGCCCAGTGAATTGAAGATTGCCTGCCATTCGGAATATTCATAAGCCAGATATTTAAGCTGCCGTATGTACTCCCGGCGCAGGCGGGCATCAGAAAAACTTGCCGGTCCGATATCCGTCTCCCGCCGGCCCCAATTGTCTGTCAACAGGGATACGGTGTATGAAACCGCCTGATCGCTCAGATCACGCCGAAACAGAAAAACCAGATCTGCCCCGTCAAACAGTTCGCGCGCCAGACCGGCCCGGATTGTCCGCTTGATATGAGCGTGTTGTATCTTGGCGGCAAACACGCCCTGAACGGTTCTCAGCGGTATGATGGCACGCAGGTATTCGGCGCTCAATTTTGATTTGCTGACGGATACGCGCGAGTTGGTGCGCATGCGAAAGCGCCGCTCTGCCAGCGTGCTGCAGTACTCGGAGACCTGACCAAGACCACTTGTGCGAATGAGTGCGCTCAAGGAGGCGCTGGCTGTCCTGGGGGCCGTGCAGATCAAGAGCTTGCGCGTGGGGACTGCCGGATCAGTAACATCATGCTCCGCGCCCATGTGCGCCATGCCAATAGATTTTGTAAAAATGCTCACTATGTGCTCCGTGTACCAGACCCGCAGGGTAGGATAATGCCCCGACTGATGTCCATGCAAACGGTGTTCTGATTTCGATACATGGGCTGGCTGTTACAAAGATACTTGACCGCGCGGGCAGGAGGCCCGAAAACAACTTTCATGTCAGGGGAATTACTGCATTACGAAGATTTCAACGTGGGCGACACATGTGTCGCCGGCGAATTCGCCATGTCGGCTGAACTCATCCGTGAATACGCGGCCGAATGGGATCCGCAACCGTTTCATCTCGACGAGGAACTGGCCAATGCGTCAGTGCTCGGGGGGCTGTGCGCGTCGGGTTGGCAGGTGTGCTCAATCATGAACCGGCTGATGGTGCTGGACTATGCCAACAGGGCGGCCGGCATGGGTTCGTTCGGCATCGAGCAGGTCAAGTGGATGAAACCGGTTTACGCAACCGACGTCCTGACGCTTCGCTATACGGTGCTGGAAAAACGCATATCATCCAAGCGGCCTGAAATGGGCATCGTGCGCATGCGCTGGGAAGCCCTGGATCAAACCGGCCGGCCCAAAACCGAAATGACCGGCACCAACCTGTTTCGGGTTCGTGCAGCGGGCGAGGTCTAGATCATGAACGGATATACCTCGATCTGGCTGGAGGATTTCGAGGCGCGTCAGCACGCAATCTACGGGGATCATGAGTTCACCCGCGAAGCCATCATCGACTATGCGCAAAAGTATGACCCGCAGGCGTTTCATCTGGATGACGAAGCAGCCGCCAAAACCTATTTCGGCAAACTGTCAGCATCGGGATGGCATACCGCATCTGCCTGCATGAAGCTGCTGGCGGCATACCACTTTGCTTTGCGCGATGCTGCCGCAGCGCGCAATGAACCTCTGCCGGCGCTTGGACCTTCGCCGGGCTTCAAGAACCTGCAATGGTCCAAACCCGTCTATCCTGGAGATACCGTCACCTATGGTGGTACAATAACCGGTGCACGCAAGATGAATTCGAGGCCCGGTTGGGGTCTGGTTACACTGACACCTCACGGTCACAACCAGCATGGTGACAAGGTGTTTTCATATGATTCAACGGTGATGTTTGCCTGCCACGGCAATACCGGAACATAAAGGGGTTTGCAGATGGGCAAGGGTATCGTACTGGTCACGGGCGCAGGGTCAGGCATTGGCAGGGCTTGCGCCATCGCGCTGGCAGCAGATGGCTGGACAGTGGTGCTGACCGGCAGGCGCGAAGCCGCCTTGCAGGAAACCATTTCCGAAGCGGGCGCGCAGGGTGCAAACATGCAGGCTGTCGCCTGTGATGTGACGGATCCTGCATCCGTTGACGCGCTGTATGATGCCATCGCCAAAGCGCACGGACGCATTGATGTGATATTCAACAATGCCGGCACCAACGTGCCGCCGCTCAATCTCGCGGACCTGACATTCGATCAGTGGCGCCAGGTCATCGGCGTCAATCTCGACGGAGCCTTCCTGATTGCCAAGGGGGCCTTCACGATGATGCGTGATCAGAGCCCGCAAGGTGGTCGTATCATCAATAACGGCTCTATTTCGGCGCATGTTCCACGACCGGGTTCGGCGCCCTATACGGCTTCAAAGCATGCCATAACCGGGCTGACCCGGTGTATCTCGCTGGATGGCAGGTCATTCAATATCGCCTGCTCGCAGATAGATATCGGCAATGCCGCATCTGCCATGACCGACGCCATGAAAAAAGGCGTGCCGCAAGCAGACGGCAGCATGAAGCCGGAACCGGTGATGGATGTCTCCCACGTGGCGTCCTCGGTGGTCTACATGGCTGGTTTGCCGCCGGAGGCAAATGTGCAGTTCATGACAGTGATGGCAACCAACATGCCGTTTATCGGACGCGGGTAAGTTGCCCGGCGCGCAATTGCCGGGAAACAGGTTTATGACTGTTCGGGCTGGTCGCAGACCGGCAGGAAATGATAGACGTTCACGGTTCCTTCGCGGTGTACCTTCACAGTTCCCTTTATGCCCTTGAAGGCACCAATGCCGCCATTGATGGTGGAGGGCAGGTCAACGCCGGCAAGGCGATGCTTGGTCGTGTAGATCGAGCCGTTGGTGAACACGTTGACGATTTCGGTCACGCGGTCAATTCCCTTGCCCTTGGCATCAACAGACTGAATAGTCCCGGTGAAGTAGCGGTCTCCAAGCTTTTTGCCGTTCTCATCGGCAAGCACGCGGTGGCCCATCAACCTGTCGCCGGCCCCGAACTCACCGTCCTTATTGGCATCCACGCGCGCGACCTCGCGAAACTCCCCGGTACTGTAGACCTTGAAAGGTTCACAGACCTGGCTTTCACCGGCAGTTGCGGACATGCCTGACAAAGACAGCAGTGCCAGCGAAACGGCTGCGCTGGCTGCCAGGTTAGTCGTTTTAATGGACATCGTGGTCAAGTCTCCGGTTATGTTGATCGGGTTCAGTCAGCATACTGCCTGAACAACACTTTCATTGACAACCGTCTTTCTGGTTTCATGTTTGGTATTGAGGTCATTTTTGTGAAATCAGGGCACGACTATACAGTGTTCCAGTTGACGATCGATCGTCTGGTTATCCTGGCGGCAAACGTCTGGATCTATCTGGCCTATCCACGCGTTGTTGCAACCTACATTCGCAAGACCCGCCGGTTCCCCAATCCTGCCAACCCGGCATCGCTCAATGACAAGTATTTCTGGCGCAAGGTGTTCGACCGCAATCCGGAATTTGTCGCATTGAGTGACACGCTGGAGAGCAAGCGGGTTGCGTGCGAAAAGTGCCCGGCCATCCTGCTGCCCCGCACATTGTGGATCGGGGAAAGGCCTGAAGCTATTCCCGACGCGGTCCTGGCGGGAAACGTTGTTGTGAAAGCAACACATGGTTCAGGTTATTTCAAACTGGTGCGCAATGGTGAATATGACCGGGCTGAGCTTGAAGTCGAAGCAAACCGATGGATGCAGGCACGTTACGGCCGCCGGCATTGGGAATGGGGTTACTTCGATGTAAAGCCACGGCTGTATGTCGAAGAACTGATTTTGGACAGCGACGGCGGTCACGAAACAACGGAAGCAAAGCTGTATTACTATTGCGGCACGATTTGCAGAACCGTGATGCTCTATGCGAGGCAAACAGATCACGCATCTTCAGATGCATTTCGTCAGGACTGGAGCCATTTTACCCATCCAAGTTCCCTCGGCCTGGCTCGCGAAATGCGACCGGCACCACACAATACAGGCCGTATCGAGATGCTTGTACGTCAATTGTGTGCAGGCCTGGACCATGTGAGGTGTGATCTCTACCTGGTTGGAAACACAGCCTATTTTGGTGAGTTTACGTTGTATAATCAGGGAGGTTACTCCGACGGCGATGAGGGGGATCCTCGAAAGCGGCCTGATTTTGTTCACTGGGATTTGCGGCAATCATGGTTCATGCATTCACCACAAGGTGGCCTGTCGGGAGTTTATGCACGTTGCCTGAAGAGGATTATCGAGCGTCGGGACGCGAAGGATGCTCAGGGCTGTTTGCCGTAGTCCTCGAACTTGGCGATGACCCGATCCATTTCAGCAGCGTCCAGAATGTGACCGCCGCCCAGGCCGAGCACATCGACATACTGGCGGGCCAGGGTTTCAACTTCTGCGGCCAGTTCCAGTGCCTTGCCGAGATCGGCGGCGAAGGCAATCTGGCCATGATTGGCCAGCAGGCAGGCCCTGTAGCCGCCGGACAGCGCGCTCACCGCGCTTGCCGCCAGTTGATCCGTGCCGAATGTTGCATAGTCTGCCAACGGTATCCTGCTGCCGCCGGCAACCGCGACCATGTAGTGAAATGCCGGGATTTCCACGCGCGCGCAGGCAAGTGCCGTGGCCGCCATAGAATGGCAGTGCACTATGGCTTTTGCGTCGGGAAAGGCAGCGTAAATGGCCAGATGAAACGGCGCTTCGGACGACGGTTTTTTCTGGTTCTCCGACATGTCACCCTGCATCGACACCTGCACCATATCGGCTGGCACATAATCAGCGTAGGCGATACCTGTCGGCGTCACCAGGAACCCGTCCTGTGACCGCACGGACACGTTTCCGGAGCGCTGCGGTGACAGGCCCTTCACGCTCATTGTCTGCGCGGTTTCGAGCAACCGGCGGCGAAGGGCTGCGTCATCGTTCATGTGATGCGCTCCGGATACAATGACAACAGACCCTCAGCGGAGGCCTCGCATACACCGCGTTCGGTGATGAGACCGGTCACCAGGCGAGCAGGCGTCACATCAAACGCCGGATTGGCCGCATTCGAACCGGGAGCCGATACCTGGACCCTGACGATGGACCCGTCTTCGGCCAGCCCGCTCAAATGGGTGACTTCATCGCTGTTGCGTTCCTCGATAGGGATATCCGTCACACCGTCTGTCACGGCCCAGTCTATGGTTGAGTGCGGCAGCGCCACATAGAACGGAACATCATTGTCCTTCGCGGCCAGGGCTTTCAGGTAGGTGCCGATCTTGTTGCACACATCGCCATTACCGGCAGTTCGGTCGGTGCCGGTGATGACCATGTCGACCTGGCCATTCTGCATCAGGTGCCCGCCGGCATTGTCCACCACGATAGTGTGCGGTACGCCGTGACTGCCAAGCTCCCACGCGGTAAGCGCTGCGCCCTGATTGCGTGGCCGGGTTTCATCGGCCCAGACATGCACCGGTATGCCCTTGTCGTGCGCCATGTAGATCGGTGAAAGTGCTGTTCCCCAGTCAACCGTTGCAATCCAGCCGGCATTGCAATGGGTCAGGATATTGATCGTTTCGCCCGGTTTTCCAGCCGCGATATCCTCGATCAGCCTGAGGCCGTTGCGGCCGATACGTGCATTGGTTTCAACATCGGCATCACAAAGATCAGCAGCTCGTGTATAGGCTGCGGCAAGACGGTCCTGGCGCGGCAGATTGCGAACCGTGGCGAGCATTTCATCGAGCGCCCACATCAGGTTGATGGCGGTGGGCCGGGTGCGGCGCAATCGGCTGTCTGCCGCTTCAAGGGCCTCATCAGAAGCGTCCTGGCGCAGGGCCAGGCAGATACCGTAGGCAGCAGTCGCGCCAATCAGGGGTGCGCCTCGCACCTGCATGATCTCTATGGCGCGGGCAGCATCTTCGACGGTCTCCAGTGTAACGATTTCGAATTCATGCGGCAGCCGGGTCTGGTCGATAATATCGACCCGCCAGCCATCTTCATTCAGCCAAATGGACCGATAGGATTTGCCTGCAACTTTCATGGTGTCAATTCCCGCTGCTTTCCAGGCCCAAACGTAATCCAAGCCCTGCGGATGAGAAAATCAGAGTCACGATGACGTGGACGTATCCACCCAGGTGAATGCCGAAAACCGCCATCAATCCGCCCCTGCGACCACGGGCAATGGTCTGCGCGGAGGCATAGAACAGCGCCGGGCCGGGCATATAGGCAAAAATCGCGCCGGCAAGGAAAAAGCCAATCAGCGTGTCCGGGTCAGCCATGTCTAGTCTCCCGCATAGTCCACCAGGCGATGTACCTTGATGTTCTTGTCGATGAGCTTTTGCGCGCCGCCGAGGTCAGGCAGATTGATCACGAATGCAGCTGCGACGACCTCGCCGCCGGAATCGTGGATCAGATCAATTGCGGCTTCCGCGGTGCCGCCGGTTGCAATCAGATCATCGATCAGCAAAATCCTGTCGCCGGCGGAAATGGCATCTGCGTGAATCTCCATGGTGTCCACCCCGTATTCCAGCTGGTAGTCCCTGCCGATGACCTTGCCGGGCAGTTTGCCCTTCTTGCGGATCGGCAGGAAGCCGAGGCCGAGTTCGTGGGCGATGGCGCCGCCCAGAATGAAACCGCGCGCCTCGATGCCGACAACATAGTCCACATCGCCGGACAGGAACGGCCACATCAGTTCATCCACGGTGGCGCGAAACGCATGCTTGTTGGCCAGCAGGGTCGTGATGTCGCGAAACTGGATACCCGGTTTGGGATAGTTAGGAATGGTGCGGATATGGCGGCGAATGTCGAAGCCGTTGCGAAGATCCATCAGGCCGGTCCTTGTTGCTTGAGACGAAATGAGTCAGGTCATGAACTTGCGGGCTTTATCAACGAATTTGTCGAAGTGAGCAACTGCGGCGCGCTTGTCGGCTTCGTCCATGAACGATCCGATGAAGCTGTTGCGCCCCAGTTGCACAATCTCGGCCTGCGTGAGGTTCAGTGCATCGGCGATGGCCAGGTAATTTTCGTTCACATAGCCGCCGAAATAGGACGGATCGTCAGAATTGACGGTCGCGCAGATACCGGCCTGCAGCATGCGACGGAGCGGGTGATGTTCCAGTTCCGGCACAACCTGAAGACGCTTGTTGGATAAGGGACAGACGGTCATCGCCATGCCGCTGTCGGCAATGCGGCGCACCAGTGCCGGGTCTTCCAGCGCCCGGTTGCCGTGATCGATGCGCTCTATGTGCAGATCGTCCAGCGCTTCCACGACGTAGGACGGCGGGCCTTCTTCACCGGCATGGGCTACCGGCGTGAAACCCTGTTTACGTGCTTCAGCGAACACGCGTTTGAACCTGGATGGCGGATGACCTTGTTCCGCACTGTCCAGGCCGACACCATGAATATGGCTCTTGCAGGAACAGGCCTGTTCAAGAGTGTCAAAGGCCTCATCTTCACTGAGATGACGCAGGAAGCACATGATCAGTTTTGAGCTGATGCCGAACTCCCGTTTAGCCTTGTCGAAAGCATCAGTGAGGCCGGATAACACGGTGTCGAATGCTACACCGCGTGCGGTGTGACCCTGCGGGTCGAAGAAGACTTCCACATGGGTGACGTTCTGTGCCGCCATCTTTTCCAGATATGCCCAGGCAAGATCAAAGAAATCTTCCCGCTTGAGCAGGACGGACATGCCCAGATAGTAAACATCAAGGAAGTCCTGCAGGCAGTTGAATTCGTAGGCCTGGCGGATGTCTTCCACAGTGGCATAGGGCAAGTCGATTCGGTTGCGCCTGGCGAGGCTCATCATCATTTCCGGTTCGAGTGTGCCTTCGATATGCAGATGCAGTTCTGCCTTGGGCATTTCGGCGATAAAGCGGGAGAGATTCATGATTCACCTGGATCGGGAACGGTCGAGTCTATCGGTTCAATACCCGGCCTGCAACGGCATCGAGTTTTGCCAGCAATTGCGGGTCCCGCTTTTCAGGAGCCGTCATGATGGCATACTCCAGTGCCGTGTCTGACTGGATCGGGCAGGGCTGATGCTCGGCGGGCAGATCGCGTGCAAGCCGCGTGACCAGCCTGATGGCATTGGAGACGTTGGCGCGCATGGTTTCGAGGATGGATGTGATATCAACCGCGCCATGATCTGGATGCCAGGAATCAAAGTCTGTCACCATGGCTGCCGTGGCATAACAAATCTCGGCTTCGCGAGCCAGCTTGGCTTCCGGCATGTTGGTCATCCCGATCACATCACATCCCCATTGCCGGTAGAGCTTGCTTTCGGCCATGCTGGAGAACTGCGGACCTTCCATGCACAGATAAGTGCCGCCGCGGGCATGTGGTATGTCTTCTGCCTTGGCTGCAGCTTCCACAGCATCGGCCAGCAATGGCGAAATCGGGTCGGCAACAGAGACATGCGCCACGCAGCCATCACCGAAGAAACTCTTTTCACGGGCGAAGGTACGATCGATGAACTGGTCGAGGATCACAAATGTGCCGGGCGGCAGTTGTTCCCTGAACGACCCGCAGGCAGACACCGACACAAGGTCAGTTACACCGGCGCGCTTCAGGATATCGATATTGGCCCGATAGTTGATGCTGCTGGGCGATATTCTGTGGCCGCGGCCGTGGCGCGGCAGAAACACCACCGGAAGCCCGGCGATCTCTCCGCGCCGAACCTCATCTGAAGGCTCACCCCAGGGGCTTTCAATCCGCTCCCAGCGGGCATTGTCCATCTCGATGTCATAGACACCTGATCCCCCGACAATACCGAGAACTGATCTGGTCATTTTGTTGTGCTCCGGACCGGATCAGTGCGGTTCGCGGCCCCAGACGCGTTTCTTGGTCAGGAACAACAGCAGCGACAGCAGCGCCAGATACAATACGACCTGAAAACCCATCGACTTGCGCTGTTCCATTTTCGGCTCGCCGGCCCAGGTCAGGAAAGCAGCCACGTCGGTCGCCATCTGGTCTACGCTGGCCTTGGTGCCGTCAGCATATTCAACAGCATCTTCAGACAACGGCGCTGCCATGGAAATCCACGGTCCTGCCGCGAAATACGGATTGTAATGCTTGTCTTCAGGCGCATCCTTGGCTGCATCCGCCGGGGCTTCCTCATATCCCGTCAACACGGCGTGGACATATTCAGGTCCGCCATTGCCTGTCACCAGTTTGATGAATGGCGACACGTACCATGGGTAATGGAAGCCTTCGCGCTTCTTGGTGATCAGCGACAAATCCACCGGATAGGCTCCGCCATTGGCGGACATCGCGGCTTGCTTGTTGGGGAACGGGCTGACAAATTTGTCGGAGGGCAGACCAGGACGTTCAAACATTTCGCCGTCGCGATCGGGGCCGTCCTGAACAGTGGCTTCCTTGGCCAGGGCGGCCACCTCGGCTTCCGACAATTCCGGTCCGCCCGGTTCGCCAAGATTGCGGTAGTACACCTGCTTCATTGCATGACAGGCAGAGCAGACTTCCTTGTAAACCAGATAGCCGCGCTGCAATTGTGCCCGGTCGAAGTGACCGAACACACCCTCAAACGAGAAATTGATATCTTCCGCATTGTGTAGCTTGCCCGCTGCGACTGCAACTGTTCCGCCCAGAACCAGAGAGGTTCCCAGTGCAATGGCAGCAAGGAGTGTTTTTGTGGTCTTCATCGGTGTGTCTCCTGAATGCTGCTGTTACTCAGCCGGCTGGGCCGCGGGCTGCTTGTTGGTGGTCTTGGCCAGCACCGCGTCCGATATCGACGACGGCAATGGCTTGGGAGTCTCCAGCAGGCCAACAAGCGGCAGCAGAATGAGGAAGTGTGCGAAGTAGTAAACCGTTGCGATCTGGCCCACGGTGATCCACCAGCCTGACGGCGGATTGGCACCGACAACGCCCAGAATGAAGAAATCGATCATCAACAGCCAGAACAGCTGTTTGAAGATTGGCCGATACGAAGCAGAGCGGACCTTTGATGTGTCCAGCCACGGCAGCACAAACCACACCATGATTGACCCGAACATGGCCACCACGCCAAGCAGCTTGTCCGGCACGGCGCGCAGGATGGCGTAGAACGGCAGATAGTACCATTCAGGAACGATGTGTTCAGGTGTCACCAGTGGATTGGCTTCTTCATAGTTGATCGAGTGTCCGAGATAGTCCGGCGCATAGAACACAAACGCGGTGAACACGATGAAGAACACCGATAGGGCAAACGCGTCCTTGACGGTTGCGAACGGCGTGAAAGCAAGTGTGTCCTGACCGGCTTTCACTTCAACGCCGGTGGGATTGCCCTGGCCGGTTACATGCAGTGCCCATACGTGCAGGATGACAATACCCACCAGCACGAATGGCAGCAGATAGTGCAGCGAGAAGAAGCGCTGCAAAGTGGCGTTGTCCACCGAGAAGCCGCCCCACAGCCAGGTAACAATGGCCTCGCCGAAGAACGGTACGGCAGAGAACAGGTTGGTGATGACTTTCGCGCCCCAGAAGCTCATCTGGCCCCACGGCAGCACATAGCCCATGAACCCGGTCGCCATCATGATCAGGAAAATTGCCACGCCTAGCATCCACAGGATTTCGCGTGGTGCCTTGTAGGACCCGTAATACATGCCGCGAGCGATATGGATATAGACCGCGATGAAGAAGAATGATGCGCCAACAGCATGCCATTTTTGCAGGATGTTGCCGAAATTCACGTTGCGGCGGATGTGTTCGACCGAATCGAATGCCATGTCGACGTGCGGCGTGTAGTGCATGGCGAGCACAATGCCGGTGATGATCTGCGAGACCATCATGATCATCAAGATACCGCCGAACGTGTACCAGTAGTTCAGGTTGCGCGGCACCGGGTAGCTGACAAAACTGTCATACATAAGCCGCGGCAATGGCAACCGGTCATCGACCCATTTCATCACGGGATTGGTCGGATTGTAAGTGGAGTGTCCGCTCATGATGTGTTCCCTCAGCCGATCTTGATCTTCACGTCGCTCAAGTACTGATACTCGGGCACATGCAGGTTTTCTGGAGCGGGGCCTTTGCGAATGCGTCCGGCCGTATCGTAGTGCGACCCGTGGCACGGGCAGAACCAGCCGTCATAATCGCCTTCATTTCCAATCGGCACGCAGCCAAGGTGCGTACAGACACCCAACTGGATCAGATACTGCTCCTTGCCGCCGACAACCCGGTTGACGTCGGTTGCCTCACTGCCTGCCGCCACATTGGCGTTGCGGGCATCCTGGTCCGGCAGATCTGAAATCTTGACCGCTTTGGCTTCGTCGATCTCCTTGGCAGTGCGGTGCCGGATGATTACCGGATTGCCGCGCCATTTGACGGTGATGGACTGGCCGACTTCAATTGGAGCCAGATCAACCTCGATGGATGCCAACGCCAGCACGGAGGCCGACGGGTTCATCTGATCGATCAATGGAATGGCCAAAGCGGCCGCGCCGACGGCGCCAACTGCGCCTGTGGCTATATAGAGAAAATCTCGACGGTTGGCGTCTGGTACTTCAGCAGTTGACACGGGCTTACCCCTCGCTCGGCTTACCTGTTTAAATTCCCCATCCGTTCGAAGCCGCCACAATTATGCCACGACGCTGAACAGATTGGACCGGGTTGTGGCATTCGTGCGGTTGAAAGTCCAGATATGAAGTGTCGCACGTCCACTGATTTTGGCATTCGGCAGATTCGTGGTTTTATCGAAGTTCGGATGATACACAGCCGTTGTGCCAATGCCACAAAAAATCCCCGTGGAATTTATGGACTCCGACGGGTTTCTGATATGGGCAGCGGGTCAATTGACATGCATCCAGTGTCCCGGTTGTGCCAAACCATGCTACCAATCTGAATTCCTTATAGGCTTGCCGTCATGATCGAGATTGCCCTGTACCAGCCCGACATTGCCCAGAACGCGGCTACCAGCGTGCGGCTTGCGGCCTGTCTGGGGTTGACCATTCATATCATTGAGCCTGCAGGCTTCGTCTGGAATGCCCGTGATTTCCGGCGCGCAGGCATGGATTATATCGACCGGGCCAATGTCGTGCGCCAGCCCGCCTGGGAGGTGTTCCTGGCCGCCATGTCGGCCCGTCGCATTGTGCTTGCGACCACACAGGCAGAAACGGCCTATACTGATCTTGTTTTTCAGGCTGATGACATCATACTCGTCGGCAGGGAAAGTGCCGGTGTTCCGGACCACGTTCGAGACAGTGTCACGCACACTGTGTGCATTCCGATGCAACCGGGCACGCGGTCGCTCAATGTTGCAGTGGCTACAGCCATGATCACCGGAGAGGCCTTGCGCCAGACAGCCTGGCATACGGACTGATCAATAGCGCTTGTATTGCCGCACTTCCCAAATCCCCCATTGCCGGACTAGATCAGGATGAATTCCGGTTGAATCAACCTGAATTCATAAACCTGATCGCTTCCAAAGTGTTAGAGCAACTTTATGGGTTCAATTGAACCCATGTTGCTCTAGTCTCCCGCCCATGACCGACACATCGACAGATACTCACACGCGCCTTGAAGCCGAAAAGGCGATGGCGCGGCACTGGTTTGAGAGCCTGCGCGATCAGATTTGCGCCAGCTTTGAGAAAATTGAGGATGAGCTTTGCTCAGGCCCAAAGGCGGGCGAGCCTGCCGGCCGCTTCGAGCGCACGCCGTGGCAGCGTGAAAATGATGGCGGCGGCGGCATCATGTCGATCATGAAAGGCCGGGTATTTGAAAAGGTCGGCGTGCACTGCTCGACCGTGCACGGCGAGTTTTCCGAAGAGTTTCGCAAACAGATACCCGGCGCTGACCAGGATCCGAGGTTCTGGGCGTCCGGTATCTCGCTGATTGCGCATCCGTGGAATCCGCATGTGGCCACGGCGCACATGAATACCCGGTTCGTGGTGACATCGAAATCCTGGTTTGGCGGTGGCGGCGACCTGACCCCGGTGCTGATGCGCAGGCGGACCCAGGAAGATCCGGATTCCATTGCCTTTCACGACGCGTTCAAACAGGTCTGCGAAGTGCACGACGTCGCCGACTACAAACGCTACAAGGACTGGTGTGACGAGTATTTCTGGCTCAAGCACCGCAATGAGCCACGCGGCATCGGCGGTATATTCTTCGACTATCTCGATAGCGGCGACCGGACAGCGGATCTGGCGTTCGTAAAAGATGTCGGAGAAGCCTTTGAGACGGCGTATTGCGACATCGTGCGGGCCAATATGGATACGCCGTGGACGGATGCGGATCGGGAAGAACAAATGGTTAGACGCGGGCGCTATGTTGAATTCAATCTGTTATACGACCGCGGTACGTTGTTCGGACTGAAAACCGGCGGCAACGTCGATTCAATCCTGTCTTCCATGCCGCCGACCGTAAAATGGCCCTGAATGATCAGCTTCAAACCAGCCTGATATCCGCCATCGCCAGGCGCAATGTGGCAGGTGCCATCGCGCTGGTGTTCGGCGCGGACGTCGCCATGGGGCTGACCTATCCGCTGCTCAATCTGCTGCTTGAGACGCGCGGCGTTGATGAGTTTGTCATCGGGCTGAATGCGGCCATGTCGCCGCTGGGCATTATCTTCACGGGACTGATCCTGCCGCGTCTGGTGGCGAGACGGTCCAGCGCCCCGATTGCCTGGATTGCGATCGGCTGCCTGGCATGTTCTATCGTGGCGTTGGGTGTGTTCACCAGTCTTGCTTCATGGTTCGTCATCCGGTTTGTGCTGGGCGCGGCAGCCGGTGCATTGTTTGCCCTGTCGGAAGCATGGCTGATGCATTTTACCGAGGATGAGAACCGGGGACGCACGACGGCGATTTACACCACGGTCATGGCCATCGGGTTCGGCACCGGTACCATCATTCTGCCGTTTACCGGCATTGAAGGCATGTTGCCGTTTCTCGTTGGTGCCGGCTTTATAGCTGTCGGCTCATTGCCCTTGTTGCTCATTCGTCTGGATGGCACGGAATTCCTGCCGGATGAAAACGGCGGTGAAGCCGGTATGGCGGTGTTTGCGCTGGCTGCACCGCTGCTGTTGCTGGGGATATTGACCATGACGATATTCGACTCCGTCATGTTGTCGTTCTTTCCGATCTATGCGGTGCGCATGTCCCTGGACCTGACGTCAGCGTCGTGGCTGCTGGGAGCAGCCGTTGCCGGCGCTGCATTTTTCCAGATCCCGATCGGCTGGCTGGCTGACCGCTGGTCGCGACATGGCGTGATCTGGATTGCTACGCTTGGTACCTGCGCTCTGGCGCTGGCCATGCCGGTTTTCATCAAGACATGGCTGGCCTGGCCGCTGGCAATAGCGCTGGGAACCTGCGCCTATGCGCTCTATTCGCTGGCGCTGGTTGCACTTGGCGACCGGTTTAAGGGACCGATGCTGGTGGCCGGCTCTGCAGCTGTGTCTGCCATGTGGGGGATAGGCGGGGTCGCCGGGCCGCCGGTTACCGGCTGGATTTTCAAGATTGCCGGCCATGAAACCCTGCCTTACGTGCTGGCGGCACCTTATATTGTTTTTGCCGTTTGCCTGGTGATATCAGGTGGTCATCTGGTTCGGCAGGGCTGGCGAAATCACCCCTGATACCGCGGCATATCAGCAATTATATCGCCATGGCTTGACCCGGCTGACGGCCTCGTGTCCTGTCGACTTCATGACAGCAACTATCGACACTCAGTCAATGGTCCGGCGGCGCAACCTGTTTGCGGCGTGCGCGGCGATTATCGTATTCGGCTTTGCCATGGGTCTGACCTATCCGTTGTTGTCTTTGTTGCTTGAGCGTCGTGGTGTGCCGGAAACGGTCATCGGCATGAATGCCGCCATGTCGCCGCTCGGCATTCTGATATTTTCAATTTTCATTCCGGTGCTGGCTCGCCGATTTGGCGCCCGCACGGTGACCATTGTGGCAGCACTTTCGGCTGCGCTCATCTTGCTGGGCTACAAGGTGTTCCCGTCGCTCGAAGCCTGGTTCGCGCTGCGGTTGCTGCACGGCATGGTCATCTCGACGCTGTTCGTCCTGTCAGAGAGCTGGGTGGTGAAATATGCCGACCCCGGCTCGCGCGGCAAGGTAGTGGCAATCTATGGCGCTGCGCTGGCTGCCAGTTTTGGTGCCGGACCGTTGCTCATCTCGCTGATCGGCATTGATGGCTGGTTGCCGTTCGTCATTGGCGCGATCGTTCTTGTCATGGCGACTGTGCCGATGGCATTGATCCGCGAAGAGCGCCTTGAGGCGGAAGCACATACGGGTTGGGGCGATATTCTCGGATTCATACCCAGGGCGCCGGTGCTGCTGGGAGCCGTCTTCATCTTTGCCTTGTTTGATGCGGCGACCCTGAGTCTCATTCCGGTCTACGGT
>JBDNEZ010000021.1:0-6342 GCA_041690095.1 Anderseniella sp. | reverse complement strand
GGACAATCAGACGTCAAAGCTATTTCTTCAACCCGATGTTCTTCAACGGTGTCTCGAGAATTGGGTCAAACTCACGACGTTGCCATTGCCCGATGTAGCCCAGGTGCTTGTAGAGGTGGAGGGTGCGTTTGCTGCCTGCGGCGATGCGTGGACTGCGCCTGCGAGTGCCTGCAATTCTGGGCCCGGTACCGCCAGTGGGTGGCACCGCAACCTGGCAACAATCGGCTTTATCCGGGCCTCAAGCGGGTCACGGCTTGTGAATGGATGTGGTTGCTGATCATGATAGATCCAAGGGCGGCGTGGCAGATGGCGGTGTATGATAGTTGCCTGATTTCGCCTTTATGGCTGTTCGAGACGACACAAACACCATGTTAGAATTAAAGGAGTACCGAGAATGATCAACAAAGTAGATGTGGCGATTGTGGGTGCAGGCACAGCCGGACTGGCGGCTTTGCGCGATGTGCGTCGAAACACGGACAATTTCGTCATTATCAACAAGCCGCCTTATGGGACAACCTGCGCGCGTGTCGGATGCATGCCCTCAAAAACCCTGATCGCGGCAGCGAATGCATGTCATGCGCGGACTTTGCTGGACACCTTTGGCATCCGGGGTGCGGTCCATCTGAAGGCTGACATTCCTGCTGTGCTGGCACGGGTCAGAACGCTCAGAGATTATTTTGTCGCGGGTGTGCTGAAATCGACCGACGATCTGGGGGAGCGCAACATCGCCGGGCATGCGCGGCTTGACGGGGCGAACCGGGTGGTCGTGGATGGCCAGGTGATCGAAGCGCGTCAGATTATTCTGGCACCGGGGTCCAGCCCTGTTGTGCCCAAGCCGTGGAAAACGTTCAGCGACCGCATTCTGACCACGGATACGCTTTTTGAAGAGCACGATCTGCCACCCCGGATCGGGGTAATCGGACTGGGTGCAATCGGTGTGGAGATGGCGCAGGCATTGGCGCGACTGGGCATGGAAGTTCACGGGTTTGACGGAGCGGAACAGATGGCCGGTATCTCGGACGAAAAGATCGCCGAAACGCTGCGTCAGTCCCTGGCACGGGAATTCGCTGTCCATCTCGGGGTACAAGTGGACCTTGCGGCTGCCAACGACGGTATTGAAATCAGGTCGGGCAAATACCGGGTCGTGGTCGACAAGGTTCTGGTCGCGGTCGGGCGGCGGCAGAATGTGCAGGATCTTGGTCTTGAAACTCTGGGCGTCCCGCTTGACGACAAGGGGATGCCGGAAGTCGATCCGCAGACCATGCGGATCGGCGATACATCGGTCCTGCTTGCTGGTGACGCCAACGGGTTACGGCCGCTTCTGCACGAGGGTTCAGACGACGGCCATATCGCAGGGATCAATGCAACCAGCGATATCCCCGTGCGACTTGAACGCCGGACACCGATGAGCATTACATTCTGTACACCAGAGGTGGCGTCAGTCGGAAAACGGGCCAGTGATCTGGATCTTGATGACTGTCTGGTCGGCGAAGTTGATTTCAGCTCACAAGGCCGCGCGCGGGTCATGCAGCAGAATGAAGGGCTTTTGCGCATTTATGCATCGCGCGAAGACGGATGCCTGCTAGGCGCCGAGATGGCGGCTCCAGCGGCGGAGCATCTGGCACATCTGCTGGTGCTGGCGATTGACCAGAACCTCACCGTGCACGATCTGCTGCGGTTGCCGTTTTACCACCCCACTCTCGAAGAAGGGTTGCGGACCGCACTGCGCGAAATCGCCCGTGAATTGCCGTCTTGCAGCATATCAGATCTGGCGGGCTGCGCCTCTCTGGAGGCTGAAGCGCTTGAATAGGTGTGGTTTTCACTGAGTCAATAGTCAGATCCTGTGGTATTAGAGCAACTTTGGAAGCGATCAGGTTCATGATTTTTGGTTGAGACAACCAAAAACCATCCTGATCTAATGCGCCTCGTCCCAGTTGTCCGCCGCCCGTGCGTCAACCTGAATGGGCACCGAGAATGATACGGCCGGCAAAGGCGCGGCGATCATCACGTCGCAGGCTATCTTGATGGTTGCATCGGTTTCTGCTTCGGGTACCTCGAAGATCAGTTCGTCATGCACCTGCAGCAGCATGCGCGCGCCCAGGCCGGCATCGGCCAGCGCTTGTGGCATGCGGATCATGGCGCGGCGAATGATATCGGCTGCCGAGCCCTGGATCGGCGCGTTGATCGAAGCGCGTTCCTGGAACGCCCGTTCCGACGCATTGGGCGACTTGATGCGCGGAAAATGCATCCGCCGGCCAAACACGGTTTCCACATAGCCGTTGACCCTGCAAAATGCCTTGGTGTGCTCCATGTAGTCCTTAATGCCGGGGAACCGTTCAAAATAGGTCTTGATGTAGCGACCCGCTTCTTCACGCGGAATAGCCAGCTGGTTGGCAAGCCCAAACGCCGAAATACCGTAAATAATGCCGAAATTGATGGCTTTCGCCTTGCGCCGGACAGCAGGGTCCATGCCTTCAACCGGTGTATCGAACATCTCCGATGCGGTCATGGCGTGAATATCGAGCCCGTCTGCAAATGCCTGCTTGAGCTGATCGATCCCGGCAATGTGGGCCAGCACCCGCAGTTCGATCTGACTGTAGTCAGCCGACACCAGCTTGTGACCGGGACTTGCCACGAAGGCGGTTCTGATCTGCCGGCCTTCCGGCGTGCGCACCGGAATATTCTGCAGGTTCGGATCGGTCGAAGACAATCTGCCGGTCGACGTGGCTGCCAGCGAATAGGATGTGTGAACCCGCCCGGTCTCGGGGTTGATGTGACCGGTCAGCGCATCCGTGTAGGTCGAGCGCAGCTTGGTCAGTTGACGCCAGTCCAGCAGTTTCCGGGCCAGCTCGACACCATCTGTCGCCAGGTCTTCCAGCACCTGGCTGTCGGTGCTCCAGGCACCGGTTGCGGTTTTCCGGCCGCCTTGCAGCCCCATTTTTCCAAACAGGACTTCGCCCACCTGTTTTGGCGAACCCAGGTTGAACGCCTCACCGGCAAGCTCATGCACTTGTGCCTCGAGCGCATCCGCACCTTTGGAAAACTCGCCGGACAACCGTGCCAGCACGGTTCTGTCGACCAGGATCCCCTCGCGCTCCATTGCCGCCAGAACCGGGATCAGTGGTCGTTCCAGCGTTTCATAGACGGTTGCGCGATGTTCCGACGCCAGCCGCGGTTTCAGCACATGCCACAGCCTCAAAGTGATGTCGGCATCTTCGGCAGCATAGCTCGTCGCCTGGTCCAGTGGTACCAGGTCAAATGTCACCTGGGATTTTCCGCTGCCGGCAACATCCTTGAACTTGATGGGCTTGAGACCGAGATGGACCTCGGCCAGTTCATCCATGCCGTGGCCGTTGACGCCTGAATCCAGCGTATATGACAGCAACATCGTGTCATCGATCGGCGCCACAGAGATGCCGAGGCGCTGAAACACGGTCAGATCGTATTTGAGGTTCTGACCAATCTTCAGAATGCCGGGATGTTCAAGCACGCCTTTAAGCGCGCCGATAACCTCTGCCTGCGACAGTTGCTGCAGATCGCCGCCACCGAAATCCAGGCCGTCCGATGCCCGGTGGCCGGTGGGGATGTAGCAGGCTTTGCCGGGCTCAACGCTCAACGAGATACCGCACAGCTTGGCCTGCATATTGTCGAGTGAGGTGGTTTCGGTGTCGACGGCAACCAGCCCGGTGTCATGGATCATTGCCACCCATGCGTCCAGCCGGTCTGTGGTCGTCACGCGTTCATACACCGCATGATCCAGCGCCACGCTGCGCATCTTTTCTGCGATGACGCTGGCCGCATTGCCGCTGTCTGCAGCATCTGCTGCGTCCGCCCGGGGGGCATCGCCTGCAGCTGCAGCGTTGCCGACCGGTACGCCGAGTTCATCCACATCTGCGCCCTCGGGCGGCCAGCCGGTGAAGTTCACCTGTATGGGGTCGATGTCGGCGGCATTGGCTTCAAAATCGCCTGCCACCCGGCGGATCAGGGTGGTGAACTCGAGCGTTTTCAGGAACCCGATCAGGGTTTTTGCTTCCGGCTCAACGACCCCGAAATCCTCAATGGGATGATCGACTTCCACATCGGTTTTCAAAATCACCAGTTGCTTTGAAACCCGCGCCTGGTCGGCAAATTCAATCAACTTCTCGCGGCGCTTGGGCTGCTTGATTTCGGCTGCGCGCGCCAGCAGGCTCTCAAGGTCGCCGTATTCCTCGATCAGCTGTGCACCGGTCTTGATACCGATTCCCGGCACACCGGGCACATTGTCCACGCTGTCGCCGGCCAGCGCTTGCACTTCGACGACCTTTTCAGGCGGCACGCCGAACTTCTCGATGACCTCGGCCCGGCCAATGGCCTTGTCTTTCATGGTGTCGAGCAGCATCACCTGTTCGGTGACCAACTGCATCAGGTCCTTGTCGGATGACACAATGCGCACTGTTGCGCCAGCGGCTGCGGCTTGTGTGGCATAGGTTGCGATCAGGTCATCGGCCTCATAGTTGTCCTGTTCGATACAGGCCACGTTGAACGCCTCGGTTGCCTGACGGATCAGCCCGAACTGCGGCACCAGGTCTTCAGGAGCAGGCGGGCGATGTGCCTTGTATTGCGGGTATATGTCATTGCGAAATGATTTTGAGGACTTGTCGAAGATAACTGCAATGTGGGTCGGTTTGTCATCCGCAGACATCTGCTTGAGCAGCTTGTACAACATGTTGCAAAAGCCCTGCACGGCACCGACCGGCAACCCGTCGGACTTGCGCGTCAGCGGTGGCAATGCGTGGTAGGCGCGAAAAATATAGCCGGAGCCATCGATCAGATAGAGATGGTCACCGGGCTGGATAGGGCGGGTTGCTGCTGTGCTCATGATGCGCGCACTATGCCACTTGCCTTGCGGCTTTGCCATAAGCTGAAACGCTTGTTTGCACAGGGTTGACACCGCGTGCCGGGATTTCCTGACATCGTGGCTTATTGGCAGATTTTGTCGCTGCACATGGGTGGTTCCACATTATTTGCCGTTCTGGATGGCTGAATGTCCTTGCCAAGCCCCCCCTGAATGGATGGATAATGAGACTTATTCAATAAGGAGCAATGCCATGAACCTTAAGGCGAATGAAAATGACTTCAGCGGGATCATCGAGGCCGACCGTAAACACGTCTGGCATCACCTGACCCAGCACAAGAAATTTGAAACCGTGGATCCGCTGGTGATCATCGAAGGCAGGGGAATGCGCGTGTGGAACACCGCAGGCCGTGAACATCTTGATGCGGTATCCGGTGGTGTGTGGACCGTCAACGTCGGCTATGGCCGCGAGAGCATTGCCGACGCGGTTCGCGACCAGCTTGTTCAACTGAATTATTTCGCCAATTCGGCCGGCAGCATTCCGGGCGCCAAGTTCGCCGAGCGGCTGATCGCCAAAATGCCCGGCATGACGCGGGTGTACTATTCCAACTCGGGCTCGGAAGCCAACGAAAAGGCCTACAAGATTGTTCGCCAGATTTCGCACAACAAGCACGGTGGCAAGAAGCACAAGATCCTGTATCGCGACCGTGACTATCACGGCACGACAATTACCGCGCTGTCATCGTGTGGCCAGAACGAACGCCGCGACCAGTATGGCCCGTTCACGCCCGGCTTCGTTGAAGTGCCGCATTGCCTTGAGTATCGCTCGCAATGGGGCGAGGTGGACGATTACGGCATCCGCGCCGCCAATGCCATCGAAGAGGTCATTCTGCGCGAAGGTGCCGATACGGTCGGCGGTTTGATACTGGAGCCTGTTACCGCAGGCGGTGGCGTCATCACCCCGCCGCAGGGCTACTGGGACCGCGTCCAGGAGATTTGCAAAAAGTACGATATTCTGCTGATTCTCGATGAGGTTGTCTGCGGCATGGGGCGCACCGGCGAGTGGTTCGGTTATCAGCACTATGGCATTCAGCCGGACATGGTGACCATGGCCAAGGGTGTGGCATCCGGTTATGCCGCCATCTCATGCACCGTGACCACCGAGGCCGTGTTCAACGAGTTCAAGGCCGACCCGTCTGACCCGATGAGCTATTTCCGTGACATTTCCACGTTTGGCGGATGTGCGGCAGGACCTGCGGCAGCGCTTGAAAACATGCGCATTCTCGAAGATGAGAAACTGCTGGAAAACACCACTGCCATGGGTGAGTACCTGATGGAGCAGTTTGACGGTTTGAAAGCCAGGCATGCCATGGTCGGCGATGTGCGCGGCAAGGGACTGTTCTGCGGCATCGAACTGGTGGCTGACCGCGAGACTCGCGAGCCGGTTGCTGAAGGCGTTGCACAGGCAGTTGTGGCTGATTGTTTTGCAACCGATGCTGTCATCATCG
>JBDNEZ010000020.1:0-8726 GCA_041690095.1 Anderseniella sp. | reverse complement strand
GAGCGCACCAGGTCGCGCCGGCCATCGCCGTTGTAGTCAACTGCGTAGTTCAGATAGCTTGATGCCAGAAACTGGGTCTGGCCAAGCTCACCTGCCCACGCGCCGCGCATCTGGTTGGGAGACATCCAGCCGCGATGGGCGATCTTCAGGGCCGACATCAGTTCATTCTTGAAAAATACCGAACGGCGGCAGTCATAAGCCAGCGTCGCCAGCGATCTGAACACGTTCATCTTGCCGCGGTTGACCCCAAAATCGGTTTCCATGGCCCAGATCGCCACGATGATTTCCTTCGGCACACCATATTTTTTCTCAATCGATGCAAACAGGCGCGCATGCTTCTTCAGCTTCTGCTTCGCGCGCTTTACGCGTCCCGCTGTAACCCTACCCTTGATAAACGCGGCCTGCGATATCCTGAATGATTTCTGGTTGCGGTCGAGCCGCACGACCTGTCTGGAATAGGTCAGGCCATTCAAGGCAGAAAGCGCGCGACTGCCAATGCCGTTGGCTGCAGCCTGCTTTTTGAAGTCGCCCAGCCAGCGGTCAAACCCGGCCCCGGAATTACCGCATGAAGCAGCCGCAGCCGGTCCTGCCGCCATCACCATAAGCAATCCTGCCACCGCCAGTGTCTTGAGTTTCATGAAAACATCCCCTCTTGTTACGTTGACCCGTCTCAAGCCAACCTTGTCGTGCAGGCACCATATTCGCAAGTCCAATGTCAGCCTGCCAACGTCAAAGCCTTGTGACATGCAGGGGTGGTACATGCTGTACCCACGGCATCGCCTGTTCAAGGGCTGCGCCCAATGCGATCAACAGATGCTCGCGGGCGGGCCCTGCCCCCAGTTGCACCCCGATCGGCAATCCGCCGGAATGCATGGCCAGCGGCAATGAGATCGCCGGTGTGCCAGCCACATTGTACGGAAACGCAAACTGCACCGGTTCATCGGCCAGCACCATGTAGTCTTCCGGCGACACGCCCGGCAGGTTGAGACCATAAAGCCCGTGCGGTTGCGAGACCTGCGCAGTAGCTGGCGACAACAGCACGTCATAGCGGGCAAAGAACCGGCCAATCTCACGCCGAGCCTGATTGATCCAGGCCAGCCCATCGAGAAATTCGTAAGGGTCCATGTCGCGGGCGCGTTTGTATATCTCCCACGTCACAGGCTCCAGATTATCCGGTCCCGGTACCCGGCCCACCTTGCTGCCGATCTTGTCCAGCGTCTTGTGAAAGCCGAAAAACCACACCGCACACATCATCCGCGAGGCTGCATCCTGATCGAATACCATGTCTGCCTCCTCAACCAGATGGCCCATATCCTCAAGCTGGCGTGCTGTCGCTTCCACCGCTGCCGCCACTTCCGCATCAACTGGAGCATCCATTGTCGGCGCTGTCGTCCAGGCGATACGCAGTTTTTCAGGCTTGTGCTTCAGCCATGGCATGAAACCGTCATCAGGCGCCGGAATCCGGAACGGATCGCCGGCTTGCGGCACACTCAGACAATCCAGCAGAGCTGCCGTGTCGCGCATGCTGCGGGTCTGGGCAAAATTCATGCTCAGCCCGAAGCCGCCTTCATCCATCTGCGGACCGGCTGACACTCGCCCGCGCGACGGTTTCAGCCCGATGCATCCGCACCAGCTGGCTGGAATGCGCAACGATCCGCCGATATCCGAGCCATGGGCAAGTGGCACGATACCCGCTGCGACAGCCGCCGCCGCCCCGCCGCTCGACCCGCCGGCAGAGTAACCTTCACGCCACGGTGTCGAGGTGTTGCCATACAGCAGATTTTCCGTCGACGTGGCAATGGAGTATTCAGGCGCATTTGTGCGTCCGATGATATTCAGCCCCGCTGCCCGGAACATTTCAGCCAGGTGTGTATCGCTGCCACACACATAACCCTCGGCAAGGCGTGAGCCGAATTCAACCTTGCGGCCGCTTTCGTTGCCGCGCACATCCTTGATGAATATCGGCACACCGCGAAACGGCCCGTTACCCAGGCAGGCTTCGTCCAGCCCGCCAATACGGTCATCATAGGTTTCAACCACCGCATTAAGCTTGGGGTTGGCGAGCGCAATTGCCTGGTTCGCCAGATCAGCCACTTCCCCGGCCGTTATCTCGCCCCGGCGGATCAGCGCAGCCAGTCCCGTAGCATCAAGGCCGGCATACTCGTAAAGTTTCATTCGCCCTCCGCGACCACACGCAGCCTGGCAAGTCCCTTGTCGTATTGTTCGATTACATCGGACTTGATCATCGGTCCGAACCAGCGCGCAATCGGGTTGTTGCCAAGCTCCGATACCATCGACCAGGTCACCTTTGTGCCACCGGCTTCAGGGGCCAGGTCAAAACGCGCTGTGGCGGCTCCCATCTGGCCGAAGTCCAGTGCCGTCACCAGTTTTTCGCTTGCAACGGACTCAACAACCTTCATGCTGCCCGATCCCATGTCTTTCTCGGAGTCCCAGGTCATCACCTGCCCGACACCGCCTTCGGCACCGGAAAATTCAACCTTCATGTCCGGATCCAGGTCTGCCCATGGCGACCATGCGTTGAAAGCTTTCAGATTGGCCACGTGCGGAAAAATCTTCTCCGGCGGCGCAGAGATCACAACATCACGCGACACGCTAACCTGTGACGGCATCAACATGCCGCCACCGAACACAACCAGTGCCACCACGCCCAGCGCAATCAACAACCATTTGAGCAGCTTTTTCATCGGGAGCCACCTTTCCTGAAACGTCAAAAACCGCCCCCGCAGACTGCCCTATTGGATACGGCGCAGAAAATCCGGTGATGGATAGCCGTCAGCCGGCAGTTTCAGTTTGAGCTGCATATCGCGAACTGCAGCCCGCGATTTCGCGCCCAGCGTTCCGTCAACACCGCCGACATCATAACCTCGCCTTACCAGCGCGGTCTGTACTGCCTTCACATCGTTGTAGCCCATTTCAGGCACCTCGCCGCGCCCGCGGCTGGCCTTGGGCGCACCGGCATAGCGCGTACCGAGATAGGCTGCTGTCAGCGAATAGGTCAGCGATTCATTCCATGTCAGATAAGCGTCAAAATTAGGATATCCGAGGAAAGCAGGTCCGTTGCGGCCCATCGGCAGGATCAGCGATGCCGGCAGACTGTCTCCTCTCAGGCTTTTGCCACCGCGCAGTTTCACCCCCCATTTGGCCCACTGTGAGCGCGGATGCTTGATGGTCACATCCGCCTGCTCCCACGGCAGGCTGGCCGGCACTTCAACCTCCTGCAGCCACGGCTGGCCCTTTTTCCAGCCGAGAAACTTCATGTAGTTCGCCGCCGAGGCAAGTGCGTCTGCGCTGGAATGGACCATGTTGCGGCGACCGTCGCCGTCAAAGTCGACCGCATGTTTTTCATAGTAGGACGGCAGGAACTGCAACTGGCCGATCTCGCCGGCCCAGGCACCTTTCATCTCGTCAAGGCGCAGGTCACCATGCTGCAGCAGTTTCAGCGCGGCAATCAGCTCTTCACGAAATTCCTCCGGCCGGCGGCAGTCATATGCCAGTGTCGCCAGCGACCGTATGGTGGAGTCATTGCCCATGAAACCGCCGAAGTCGGTTTCCAGCGCCCAGAAGGCCGTCGTCACTTCACCCGGAACTCCATATTTGCTCTCAATGGAACTGAACAGCCTTGCATTGGCTTTCAGCTTTGCAGCTCCATTTTTGAGCCGGCCTGCAGATATCAGCTTTCCGGAGAATGTCAGCCAGTCATCGGAAAAGATGATCTGGGTGCGATCCTTCTTGATGATGCTCGGGTTGAACGTCACATTGCCAAGCGCCGCGTTGATAACCTGGCCGGAGATGCCGGCGGCGGCTGCATCCTGCTTGAAACCGGACAACCAGCGATCAAAACTGCCGGTATTCCTGCAAGTTGACTTGGCTTCAGCCGTTTCGGTTAAAACCGGTGATGTAAACAGCGCAGCCGCCATCAGTGATGCTGCAGTGGCAGACGCAATACGCAAGCTCATGAATTTCTCCTAAAGGACCGGTTCCGGGATTTTTGTTGTCGGGTAAAGGATGTCTGCTGACGAGATCAAAATCAAGCGTAATGCGGGATGCTTTTGTGAAATCACACGCACCTTGCCCGCATTTTCCAACCCACCGTGCCCGGCTGCACGCTGCCGTCCACGATTTGGGCCTTCTGGCCATCCTTGCAGGTAAAATGATTGATCGCGTTGCGGCCTACCTCTGACACGATACGGCTATCTGCCGGGGTTTTTCCCAAGCTGCGGCCCGGTGCGGATACATTCACATCGAACACCTGCTCAGCCACAATATGCCTGAACTGAACCTGATAGGTACGCCCGTTATAATACAGAGGCTCGGTATGGGCCTGCCCCTGCGCATAGGGTGACGGGTTGGTGTTGATCGCGACAAGTTTCGGCTTTTCAGATGCACACGCGGAAATTGCCAGCACGGTCAAACCAAACATTGCACTCAGCATGCGTCGGCGCATTTTATTCAATCCTCTTCACGCCGACCTCGCCGCATGGCATAGCAGGCAGTCACAAGTCCACTATCTGTTTGCAAGCTGATTCCACAATGAAACCGTTTGATCCCGCCAGCGCCCTGTCTGCCAGAACCTCCGCCATCGAGGAGGCCGCCATCATCGCAATGGCGCAGAAAGCGCGCGAAATGAAGGCGCAGGGTCTGGATATCGTATCTCTGACCATCGGCGAACCGGATTTTGACACCCCCGCAGCCATCAGGCAGGCTGCTGCAGATGCCATGAATGCAGGCTTCACCCACTATGCCCCGATCGCCGGTTACCCGGAGCTTCGTGCCGCAATTGCAAGGCGACTGAACCAGGAAAATGCCATTCCCGTCGAGGCCTCGGGCGTGGTCTTGTCAAACGGCGCCAAGCAGGCCCTCAACAATGCCTGCTTCGCCACGCTGGATGCCGGCGACGAGGTCATCATGATTGCGCCTTTCTGGGCAGCCTATGAAGGCATTGTCAAAATGGCCGGCGGCGTTCCGGTGATAATATCGGCTGGCTCTGACACCGGGTTCAAACCGGCCATCGAGCAGGTGGCAGATGCAATGACCAGCCGCACCAAGCTGATCATGCTCAACTCGCCGTCAAATCCATCGGGAGCCGTTTGGACCCCGTCTGAACTGCAGGCGCTGGCAGACCTGGTGCAGACCCATCCACGCTGCCTGGTGCTGTCAGACGAGATCTACGAGGACATCTGGTTTGAGCATCGCCCGACGTCCATCGCCTCGCTGCCCGGCATGTTTGAACGCACCATCACCGTCAACGGCTTTTCCAAAGCCTACGCCATGACCGGCTGGCGGGTCGGCTATTCCGCCTCGTGCGAGCCGATCGCCAAAGCTATTTCCAAGGTACAGGGAACTTTTACCGCCGGCGGCAATGCCTTTGCCCAGCAAGGCGCACTTGCCGCCATAACCGGTCCGCGCGATGAGGTTGACGCGATGCGCGCATCTTATCACCGCCGCCGTGATCTGGCTGTATCACTGCTCAATGACATCGCTGCCATCAAAGTCGTCTCACCACCGGCCACGTTCTACATCTTCCCCGACATCTCATCCCTGCTCGGCAAATCTGCCGGCAATACCCGGATCGAAACCGACGTGGAGTTCTGTCACTGGCTGCTGGATAAGCACCATCTGGCGACGGTGCCGGGCTCTGCTTTCGGCAGCCCCGGTTGCATCCGGCTGTCATTCGCGGCCAGCGACGATGACATCAGCAAGGGAATAACGCGACTGGCCGAGGCTGCAGGTGCGCTGATCTGAGCGACGTCAATTGCGATCAGCCGACAAAAAAGCAGGCTGCCCTCACTTGAGAACAACCTGCCAGGTATCCTGGGATAAGGGGGGAAACATACCAGGAGGAAAACGACCTGCTCGCGTCAGGTTAATCGGGTTTCATCAGTTACAGCGGGCCACATTGCCGGTCGCAGGAGCGGAAAAGATATTTTTAACCATTCCGACCAACCCGCCGAAGGCCCTGGTGATCGCGATAGAGCGTTCAACGCGTGCCTTGCGCATGAAGTATTCAATGGTATCGATGTCAATATCGGTATTTTTCGGGTTCATAGCACCGTATTCCTTGTGTTTTACAGAAAAACCGGTTCCCGGAGATCAGGTTCATTAAGGCTTTCTGCATCTCATGCAACTTAAAATAGACACTTCCATTGCACTGCACAAACGAGTTATTCTGCTTATCGGTTAAATAAATTTTGTTGGTAGCCATGACTGATCGCCTGCCTCCCCTCACCGCACTCAAGGCCTTTGAAGCGGCATCGCGCCTGATGAGCTTTCAGGCAGCGGCCGAAGAACTGTCAGTGACACCGGCTGCTCTCAGTTATCAGATCCGCCAGCTTGAGGATCATCTCGGCCTGAAACTGTTCAATCGCCTCAATCGGGCTGTGGAGTTGACTGCAAACGGCCGCTTGATGCAGCCCGGCATTCATGAAGCCTTCGAACAACTGCACCGCACCATGCGCCAGTTGAGGCGCAGGCAGCAGACCAACGTGCTGACGGTTACGGCGGGGCCTGCATTCACCGCCAAGTGGCTCAGCCCGCGGCTGTACCGGTTCATCGGTCGTCACCCGAATATTGACGCCCGCATTTCCGCATCGGTGACAAAGTCAGACCTCGAGACGGACGATATCGACATTGCCATCAGGTTTGGCCCCGGAGACTATCCCGGCCACCACTCGGTCAAGCTGATGGATGAATACATAACCCCGTTGTGCGCACCGTCCATGCTGCAGGGGCCAGATGCCATTCGGGTGCCGGAAGACCTGCAACACCACACGCTGATCCACGACGATACCCACCTGGGCTTTTTCATCCTGCAGACATGGGCTGACTGGCTGAAGGCCGCCGGGGTTACCAATGTCGATCCCGGCCGGTCCGGACTACACTTCAACGTGGCAGATCATGCTCTGGATGCAGCGGTCGGCGGCGGCGGCGTGGTCCTGGGCAGAACCAGCCTGGCTGAACCTGACATCCGGGCAGGACGTCTCGTCGCGCCGTTTGATTTGCGTCTCAAGACAAATTTTTCATTCTTCATCGTCTGCCTTGAAGCGCGCAAGAATGAACCGGCAATCGAGGCCTTTCGCACCTGGGTCATGGATGAAATCGCGGGCATCGCCGACGCCGACAGCCTGCCCGGTCCGGCAATTTAGAACAGCCCCGATTTATACCAGATCTCAGCAACAGCGACTCATTTCATGGGATCATAGCGGTTCACTCGGGCAGGCGCGGTGCGCAGCGCGATGCTTCTGCATCGGGCAAGCAATGCCACGCACCCGATGGGCCGCTATGACCCACCCGAAGGGCCGGGCGCTTTTTCCCGCCAGCTACGTTGCGTGCCGCTTGTGGTACATGTACCACGGCGCGACACGCGCCTTGCCGGAGGAAAAAAGCGCTCCGGTGAAGTGGGTCGCTGTTAATGAGATCTGGTATTAAAGGTCACTTTCGCGTCCCGGCAGTGCTGGTTGCGTCACGGTGATCTTGTGTCTGCGCGATCTGATCTGGGCCAGCGCAGCTCCGCCAATTACAAGCACCGCACCTGCCAGGTGTTGCCCGGTCACGATGGCACCGCCCAACGCCGCCATCACGATCACATAGAACGGCACCATATTGTGGTGCATTGCGGCCACTGTCACCCCCACGATCCGGCCTGTCCACAACCACAACACAGACGACAAGCCAACCGACAGGCCGGCCATTACTACAATCAGACCAAGTGTTTCAGCAGAAAAGTCTGTTTCAATTTTTTCTCCGGCAGCCATGAACACCACCAGAACAACAGTGCAGGGAACAATGGCAATCAACATGCTGACGGCGACTTTGCTTATGTCAGCAGCAGCGGCAAAGGTGACAACCAGTTGGCGAGAATACCAGACATAGGCAATGACACCGGCAAGCATGAACAGCATTCCCGACACCGAACCTTCACTGCCGGAGCCTTGCGCCGACACTGAACTGGTCAAGACCCCGCCGGCAACCGTCAATACGATGGCCAACAGCAATTTCAAGCCGGGTTTTTCCAGCCCGTCCCACCATCCCATCAGGGCAGAGAACATCGGCATTGCCGAGACAATGACCGCCGCAGAAACCGCATCAATGCGTGATTGGCCAATGATGAAGCACAAGGCCGACAGGCCGAACACGCATGACACAAAGACAAACCGCCGGTTCTTTGCCAATGCCAGAATGCCCGCTGCGTGCCCAAGAGCTATCCCCACTACAGCAACGGTCATGCCTGCAAGCGCCATACGAACCGGCGTCAGGGCGAGCGGGTCCCAGGTCTTCAGAATCGAAACCGTAAGCGGGAAGTTCAACGACCACACGATCATGCACAACGCGCCGATCAGATTGCCCCTGATGATATCCCGTCCCATGCATTCACACCTGGTTTGCGCCAATGAAACAATCCATAACGCGACCTCCCCACCAATCGAGGGGTTGACCACCCTACCCGCCATCGGACACAAATGCTGTACACACTGGCAACTGCATCTTACCCCGCCTTCAGGAGCTCATCCAGCGATGAAACCATTTTTCGTTCAGATTAAATGCGAACTGGGCAAAGCCTATGAAGTCGCCACCCAGTTGGCCGATTCAGAGATTGCCTCGGAAGTCTATTCGACCGCCGGTGGCTGGGATCTTCTGGTTAAGTTCTACCTTCAGGACGGCGACGATGTGGGCCACTTCATCAATGAAAAAGTCCACTCGATTGCAGG
>JBDNEZ010000019.1:0-29938 GCA_041690095.1 Anderseniella sp. | reverse complement strand
CGCGGCAGCAATGCGGCCCGGCTCGCACACGTGTCATATCCAGAACCTTGAGGCCATCCAGTGCGGTCATTGCGAAGCTCCTGTGGAATACGCGGGCATGTCAGCCCCATTGGTTCCATCCGCAGCAATGAACCAGTCTCCCATGGTACTGGAGGTGACGAACACCGTATCATTGCGAGCAGACAGCAGGTCCAGCGCCTTCTGGAAGTAGTAGGCGACATGGGGCACACCGATGATATGTGGATGCAGCGCCAGCGTCAGCACACGCGGGTTGTCGTCTATCTCGCGTTCGAAGACGGCAACCGTTGCTTCCAGCCGCTTGAGCATTTCATCGGACGAACTTTGCTGGATGGCGTAGATCGGCACGTCGTTTAGCTCAAACGTATAGGGCAAGGCCACCATCGGCCCATGTTTCGTTCGCATCCAGGTGGGCAGGTCATCAAGAGCCCAGTCATGCAGGAACTCTATGCCTTGCGCTTTCAGGATATCGGGGGTGTCGTCGGTTTCGCCCAGGCCGGGGCCCAGCCAGGCGCGGGTCTTCAAGCCGCTGGCTTTTTCCAGGCGATCCAGGGATTGACGGATAACCGCGGACTCATCGTCTGCCTGTTTGAGCGACTGCTGGAACCAGCCATGGCCGACGAGTTCCCACCCGGCAGTCACGACTGCGTCGCTCAGCGCGGGGTAGACGTCGCAGACCTGCGCATTCATGAAAGCAGATGCGGGCAAGGAGCGGTCTGACAACATATTCATGATCCGCGGCATGCCGACACGCATCCCGTATTCAACCCAGGAATAATTCGGGATGTCAGGCGGTGCCGGGGTGGCGCCATGTGGCGCAGGAATGATGCCGCGTGGCATCGGCCGGTCAAACGGCCAGTATTCGACGTTCATGACAACATGCACCATCAGCGGCTTGCCATTCAACGGTTCCAGCCGGGCACGGTCGCAGGTCATCTGGTATGGAATGCGTGGATTTGGCCACATCTGATTGTCCCTCGCCTTGCTTAGTGAGTGTGAAGACGCATCGCACCCGGTGTCCAGTAAAGTCGTACACTGGACCCTGGTTGCGGCAGATCGTCGAGGTCGTCAACAACCCGCGAGACCATATCGTGACCCGTACCAACACCCACCATATGAGATGTCGTAAGGCCCAGATAAACCGCCTCATTGTAAGTTCCTGATATCGAATGTCCCGGTTTCGCATCAGCATTGCGATTGCCAAGGTCCATGCGCGTCAGTTCTGACCGGATTGACAGTGATACCTTGTCGCCAACGGAAACCGATTGGCCCCGACTATCCACCTTGAGCGTTTCGCCAATGCCAATGTCGACAGTCACCTCGGCCCCGGATTTTCCGGTAACCTCGCCTGAGAGCATGTTGTTTTCACCTACGAAGGATGCCGTGAACCTGCGCTCCGGAGCTCGGTAAATATCGCGTGCCCGACCATGTTCGATCAATTCACCATCGGCAATCAGCGCGATCCGGTCGGCCACTGTCATCGCCTCTTCCTGGTTATGAGTGACGTGAATGAAAGTAATGCCGACCTTTTCCTGCAGATGCTTGAGTTCAAGGCACATATCCTTGCGCAGCTGCGCATCGAGCGCGGCCAGCGGCTCATCAAGCAGCAGAACGTTGCGTTCCAGCACCATGGCACGTGCAAGCTGCACTCTCTGCTGCTGGCCGCCTGACAGCTCATGCGGCTTGCGGTCGGCGTATCCGGTCAACCCCACGAGTTCTAGCGCGGCTGCCCCCTTTTCACGAATCCGGGATTTTGGCAGCCCCGCGATCTTGAGACCGTAGCCGACGTTCTGCAGTACGTTCATGTGCGGGAACAGCGCGTAGGATTGAAACACCATTGAGGTTGGCCGCTTGTCCGGCGGCAGGTGACCGACATCTTTGCCGTGCAGCAGGACTGAGCCCCTGGTAGGCTTGTGGAAACCTCCGATCGTGCGCAGCAGCGTCGTCTTGCCGCCACCGCTGGGTCCCAGCAAAACGAAATACTCACCGGCAGCGATGGTCAAATTGACATCCTTGAGCGCAACGACCGACCCATAATGCTTGGCAAGGCCACGCACCTCTACGGCGGCAGGGCTATGAGTGCTGGTCTTTGGACTCATGGGAGATTCTTTCATTTGGTTCATGCCGACATTACCGGCTCTGCCTTGGCTCTGGCTTCACGCGAAATCGTCTCGGCGCGAATCAGGGTGTAAAGGATGATGCTGCCGATCAGAGCAACTGCCACGAAGCTGACAAAACTCGACATTGCGTAGGATTGCTCTGACATGCCTTCGTTGAGCATCTGGCTGACCAGGACAGTGGTGAAGGTATCGAACCCACCCTTCAGCAGGCTTGTCCGGGTGTATTCGTTGAAACACAGGATTACCGTGAACAGGCCGGCACTGAAGACACCGGCACGGATCTGCGGGAATTCGATATCCCAGAACGCACGCCACCCGTTGGCTCCGCAAGCACGCGCGGCTTCGGTTTGCTCGTTCCGGTAGCGACCCATGGTAATCAGGATGACGATAAACGAATACGGAATCGTGTAGATGATCAACCCTATGAGCGCGGTCAGGAAACTTAGCCTAAACCAACTATCCATGAAGGACACGCCAAGCATATCACCGAGCCACTGGAAGCTACCGTTCAGGTTCTTGAAGAACACCAGCAGGGCTGACCCGAGGATGTCAGGCGCTACGAACAGCGGCGCAAGCATCAGAAAGACGACCAGCAGCTGGTTGCTGGTCGTCTTGTAGAACTTTGCAGCCAGCAGCGCCATCGGCACAGCTATCAATGTAGTCACGACGGCCAGGCTCATTGTCCATTTGAGCGCCTGCATCAGCAATCGGTCCGAAAACACCTGTCCGTACCATTTCCAGGTAAAGACATACTCAGCCGCGCCAAATCCGTACAGATTGAACGAGATGTACATGACGTAGAAGACGGGGCTCATCAGCGTCACGACAATCAACAGAAGATACGCCCATTTCGCACGATGCGCCCAGATGTTTTCATAGTCATTCATCGCCAGACCCCATCAGTTGATCGGGGCCAGGATTTTCGTCAGATCGAAAATCCGGTGACCGATGTAGAGCAGTGTCATGAGGGTGGTCATCATGATCGCGCTCACGGCCATGGCGAGCGGAAAGTCAAGCGCGGCAATGGCCTGCGTCGCGATCAGGCCTGCGTTCACTGCACCTGGGCCACCCAGTATATTCGGCAACAACGCCACGCCGATACCATTGACGAAGATGAACACGCAGCCTGCAAAGATACCCGGCGACGCTAGTGGCAGGATAACATCCCGAAACCGTGCAACCGGCCCTGCACCAATGTCGTCACAGACCTCGAAGATATATTTTGGAACTGCTTCCATGGCGAGAAATCCTGCGAACACGATGAACGGCAGGAAGGACAGGACTTCGCCGATAATGACCCCTGTATGAGTGTACAACAGAGCCGTGATCGGTTCGTCGATAAGGCCCAGATTCTGCAGCGTCGAGTTCACCAGTCCATTGCGCTGCAGCACCGGGCGCAGTGCAAATATGCGGATGATCTCGGACACCATGAAAGGTAGTACGAAGAGCAGAATCACCCGGTGTTGTGCCACCTGCGGCACGGATTTCCGCAAAAAGACGGCAATTGGAAACCCCAGCACAAAACACACCACAACAGCAATCGATGAATAGTACATGGACGACAGAAAATTATTGAGTCGCGCTGAAAAGAAGAAATTTTCATAAGCCTGGAGGCTGAAACCCGGTTCCATCCAGAACTGGGTTCGCTCGAACACGCTGAACACAACGGTAAGCGCCATCGGCACGGCAAAGAACAGCACCATGAAGACGACAGGCAGATAGAAAACCCAGTTCGCCGCGCGCTCTTTCAGGCTCAACCGATATACGCCGGCGGGGTGTTCCCCGCCGGCTGTCATTTGAGTGCCATCGGGCATGAATGTTTAAGCCGCCTGAACGCGCGACCACCAGTCCTGGTAAGCGCGGGTGTTGGTCGGGAAAACATTCTGCCACGAGTTGCCTGGTACAGCGAGGCGCTCTTTCTTGCGTGCAAGGCGGGCCTTGATTGCGGCATTGGCGTCCGCATCGAAATCGGCTGGATTGGCATCTACGTACTCGACAACACCGGTCATCTGGGGGGTAAACCCAAGACCCGCGAGCGTGCGTGCACCAAACCATGGCGAGAGATACAGGTTGGCCAGCTTGTAGAATGCCTCATCCATGCCACGCTCCTTGCCGCCCCGGGTCAGCATGACGATGTTGTTCCAGACCTGATGGCCTTCCTTCATCGTGCCATAGCGGATGTCTTTTTTGCTTTTGCGACCGGCGACGATCTGGATTGGCTCCCAGCACGACGACACCAACACCTCTTCGGATGCCAGAAGATCCACCCCGTTCTGGAATCCGTCCCAGAAGGTGCGGAACTGACCTGCTTTCTTCTTGTCGATCAGGAACTGACAAACTCCCTTGACTTCGGCTTCAGTCATGTCAGATGGGTTTTCAATGTCCTGCTTGCCCGATTGCTTGAGATAGATCGCCGTGTTTGTCAGCGTTGGGCCAAAATCGTTCTGAAGCGCCGCGCGACCCTTGAACTGCTCATCAAACAGCACTTCCCACGAGGACAGCTCTTCGCCGATCTCATCGTAGTTGAATGCCAGAGAGTCCGCATTTGAGATGTATGGGATGGCAAAGACTTTGCCTTCGTAACGGATTGTGTCGGCGGCGGCACCGCCTTCAAGATAACGCGGCTCGATATTGGCCCAGTTTGGAATGCGCGATACATCAAGTTCAGCGATGGCGTCCTGGCTGGCCAGCGCGTCTTCCATGCCACCGCCATTGTCGGTCATCGCATCATAAAGCGCGTTGCCGTCACCAACCACCATCTTCTGGATCGACTCGTCCGCACGAGCGCTCTTGGCAATGGCGGCAATTTCGACGCCGGACTGCTTGGCCATGTCGCTCCAGTCTTTCTCGCCAACCTTGGCGATGCCCGGAGCCCAGAATTTCAGTGCGGCGTCCTGCGCGACTGCACTGTTGGGAAGGCCCGCAGCAACGGCTGCAGAGCCCATTAGCGCCATCAACTGGCGGCGATTGAAATCTATCTGGTTCATGATGTCTTCTCTCCGTTCCTGAGACCCGTAACGGGATGCCCAGCTTGTTCACTTCCATCAACGGCCTTTTGTGCAGCGTTTCCGCGTTGCGTCGCGCCATTGACCCCGATGATCATCTTCCTGACCACTGCCCTGGCTGTGTCATAGCGTCTTGCAACAATCAGTTTTGCCACTGACAGACTGCTGATCTCAAAGCCCAGGAACTCCTAGTCAACCTGATGGCGTACACCATAGTTTCGTATACAAAAATTGGAAGAAAAAATTTGTTCAGAGGCCAAAAATGATTGGTTTTGTGTATGGGATTTCAACAAAAAATCACTATATCTGTTATATTTCATATGGTTAAAACATTTGTACCAAATATTTTTAGGTAGCGGTGATTCCGCATTGTTGCTTATTTCGTGCACAAAAATAGACAAGGCATTCCAGATCATGTATCCCAAATCAGTTTTCTTATTCGGGTTGAGGCATGCGATTTTCACAAACGTCGGGGACTGTTCCCGGCCAGGCCAGTACTGAAACAGGGCACTGCGGTCAGCACAGCTTGACTGAAAGGCTTGTCGACCTGTGCGAGGCCAGCATCTCTGCGAAGGACCGGACTCGTGCGACAACACTTTTATATGACTGGGTCGGAGTCGCTGTCGCAGGTGCTGTCACTATAGCCGCACAGCCAGCCCTCAATCTTGCTCGGGCGCATTACGTCGGTGGCAGTTGTACGGCTTTCGGCGTTGGTCGCGCAGGACCGGAAAATGCTGCGTTCGTAAACGGCACCTTCGGCACACTCCTGGAAATGGACGACCTGCACCGGAGCTCAATTCTGCACGCCGGCGATGTCGTCATTCCTGCAGCGCTGGCCGCTGCACAATATGCGCAGGTCAAAAGCACCACACTACTGGAGGCAATCGTCGTCGGATACGAGGTCGCGTTGCGGATTGGCCAGTCGGCAGCCAGGGGCGGATATTCTGCGTGGTACAATTCGGGCACCTGTGGCGTCTTCGGCGCGACGATGGCGGCAGCGCACGCACTGGGGCTGACGGCTCAGCAGAAGGTACATGCGCTCGGGCAAGCAGGAATGCTGGCCTCCGGTGTCTGGCAGTGCCGGCTCGAGCCAACCGACAGCAAGTGCCTTGCCACGGCGCAGGCCGCGCGTGCCGGCGTCACGGCTGCGTTGCTGTCCGCCGAGGGTTTGCGTGGCGCACGGCAGATTCTGGAAGGCGAGCTTGGTTTTTTCCGTAGCTTCTATCCGCCGGCAAATCCTGATGCAGTTCTTGATGCGGCCGGCACCGGTTGGAAACTTCATGAGGTCAGCCTGAAACCCTGGCCGGCGTGTCGCCACATTCATCCAGCGATCGGGATCGCACTTGAGATGCGCGCGAAACTGGATTTGAACACTATCGATCAGATTGTGGTGCAAACCTATGCAGCCGGTCGAAATTTCTGTGACATCCCCGATCCGGCAACTGCACATGAAGCGCGCTTCAGCTTTCAACACTGTGTTGCAGTGGCATTGCTGCAGGGCGAGCCTGAACTCGGTGATTTCGATTCAACCGCCCTGGCCGACCCCGCAATCGCTGCCTTGCGCGGCAAGGTGCTGGTGCACGATGATGCAGAGCTTACCGCCGCCTTTCCGCAAAAGATGGGCGCACGGCTCATGCTTACGTTCAAGGACGGCACCGGAACAAGCATGTCGACAGAAAATGCGCCGGGAGACCCGGAACACCCCATGAGCGCAGCTGCGATCAAGGCCAAATTTCACAGGAACTTGCAGGCTGCTGGCGTATCCGGTGATCTTTCAGACCATCTGGGTGCAGCGGTGCTGGACCTGAACAGCACGCAATCACTTCAACCACTGGGCCAACATCTCGACGATGCGTCCAACATCATTTCAAATCCACAATCCAAGGATGTATTACGATGAACGACACACCTGTTCTCAAACCCGCTGTTCCGTTCGGTCCGGTCGATCACGAAAATGGCTGGGAGCCGGTACCGGGCGGCGCGCCGGGGGTCGAGCAGAAAATGCTGTCGGGCGAGCTTGACGAAGACGCCAAGGTCGGTGTGCGCACGCGATTGATACGGTTTCAACCAGGCACAGTGGCTGCAAACGAATTCCTGCATGACTACTGGGAAGAGGTTTATCTGATTGACGGTCACCTGAATGCGGCAGGAGACGACTTTCACGCACCTTGTTATGCCTGCCGTCCACCCGGCACACCACATGGTCCATTCGCCTCACCATCGGGATGTGTATTTTTTGAAATTCAGTACTACGTCTGAGGCATGGAAGGATTGCGCATATGGATCTTCAACTGAGCGACAGGAAAGTCGTCGTCACAGGAGCCTCCAAGGGTATCGGTCTGGCCATAGCGCGCGCCTTCGCCGCTGAAGGTGCAATAGTTACGCTTGCAGCACGCAGCGGCGATGCGCTGACCACGGCTCAAGCAGACATGGTTGCTGACAATCTGCCGGAGCCGAAGATATTGCTCAGTGAGCTGTCGACGGAAACCGGCCGTGAGGCGTTGTTTGCAGCACGATCAGACGCTGATGTGCTGGTCAATAATGCCGGTGCGATCAAGGCGGGTCGTCTTGCCGATCTTGACATGAAGGATTGGCGCGAAGGTTGGGAACTCAAGGTTTTCGGTTACATACATCTGTGCAAGCTCTACGCTGAGGAGATGGTCAGGCGCAAGGACGGTACGATCATCAATATCATCGGGATGGGAGGGCGTGCGGTGCGGCCCAATTACATCTGTGGCGCAGCGGGAAATGCTGCACTTATCGGCTTCACCAATGCATTGGGTGCCGAGACACCCGAAAGCAATGTTCGCGTCTTCGGGATCAATCCGTCACCTACCCTGACCGACCGGATGAAAACAATGTTTCAAACGCGCGCGCGCACGGAACTGGGCGACCCTGACCGCTGGGAAGAGCTGATCAATCCTGATGCGTTCCCGTTTGGCAGGCCGAAACGAGCTGACGAGGTCGCAGCCTTGTCGGTCATGCTGGCCTCGCCGCGGGTGCAATACCTGTCAGGTACAGTCGTCGACATGGACGGGGGCGGACAATGGCGCCCCTGATAGACCCCACAAATCTTGAGAACTGGCAGGTGAGCGCGTGACTGAAGACGTGAAAGTTCTGGCAAACGGACGGCTTCTGGTGGCACGCCGGGAGGCAGTCGCGCGGATTACCTTCAACAAGCCCGAGCGAATGAACGCCATGTCGCTGGACATGTGGCAGGGGCTGACCGAAACCCTCGATGAGTTGCGCGAAGACGACCGGGTCCGTGTGGTGATCCTGTGCGGTGCCGGAGACAAGGCCTTCGTGTCCGGCGCCGACATCTCGGAATTCGAGAGCCAGCGATCCTCTGAAGACACTGTGCGGACATACAACCGCATCTCCAGTGCGGCAGATCAGGCCCTTTATGATTTCCCCAAGCCGACGATTGCCGAAATCAAGGGCTATTGCATCGGCGGCGGCATGGGGCTTGCCATCGGATGCGACATCCGGATATGCGCCGACGATGCCCGGCTGGGAATAACCGCGGCCAAACTTGGCCTGGGATATGGCTATGACGGCGTGCGCAAACTGGTGTCTCTGGCGGGACCGGAGGTTGCGTCACAAATTCTCTATTCTGCGCGGCTGTTTCGCGCTGATGCAGCACAGCGGATGGGGTTGGTGAGTGAGGTGGTGCCGCGAGAAGATCTGGCCCGGACAGTGTCCGATCTGGCCAGCCGGATTGCCACCAATGCACCCAAGACAGTGCGCGCAGCCAAAGCGGCAATTCGAGCAGTGCTGATGCCTGAGGGGTCGGTTGACCGCGCTATGGTGGACCGGTTGGTCGCCGACTGCTTTGCCAGCGATGACTATGCCGAAGGCTACCGTGCGTTTGCCGAAAAGCGCAAACCACAATTTCGCGACAGCTGAACCGTGCAGGAAGGTATCGCAGGAATGCAGACAACGCTGAACATCGACGAGTTGAGCACCTGGATCGGCCGAACCGAGACTGCGGTGGACGTGATCGGGCCTGGTCCGGCGCGGCGACTGCAAGCCACGCTCGACCGCAATCCGACATTGGCAGTCGGAGACAGCTTGCCGCCATTCTGGCATTATCTGTATTTCAATCCCGAAGCTACGGCATCGCAACTGAAACAGGACGGCCACGAACGACTTGGACGTTTTCTGCCACCGGTGGCCTTGCCGCGTCGAATGTGGGCCAGTGGCGGGGTCGACATCACCCGGCCGCTGCGGATCGGCGAGACGGCAACCAGGAAGTCGACAATCCAGGATGTGACCCTGAAACAGGGCAACAGCGGCAAGCTCTGCTTCGTGACGCTCGACCATGACATCACAGTTGAGGGCGAGGTCTGTTTCAACGAACGCCAGAACATTGTTTACCGCGAAATGCCTGCGCCCGGCAGTCCGCCACCGGTTGGCAAACCTGCCCCCGATATGGCCGCTTTTGAAACTGTTGTAACGCCGGACCCGGTAATGCTTTTCCGGTATTCGGCGTTGATCTTCTACGGTCACCGCATCCATTATGACGCTGATTATACGCGCGAAGTTGAGGGCTACCCGGGTCTTGTCGTGCATGGCCCGCTCACCGCAACACTGCTGGTCGACCTGGGTTTGCGAAACCGCGCCGACGCAACGCTGAAGTCATTTGCGATCCGGGCCATGAGCCCGCTTTTCAACCCCATGCCAATACATCTTGAGGGCCGTCACGATGGCGAAACGACCCGCACGTGGGCACGCACCCCTGATGGCTCGCTGGCCATGACCGTCGATTTGACCTTTGACACCAACACCAAAGAAACCTGAGCCATGTCCAATCCACTTTTCGACGCCCTCCTGGCTCCTCATCGCAACAGCAATGCGACCTTCATCAACTTTCCCGATGGCGCGCATGTCGCCTACTCCGCGTTCCACGACCGTGTGCTGCAAGTGGCGCGCGCACTTGCGCAGTGTGGCCTGCACCCCGGCGACCGCCTGGCCCTGCAGGTAGAAAAATCGCTAGCTGCACTTGAGATTTACGGAGCGTGTATTGCATCGGGAATCATTTTCCTGCCGCTCAACAACGCCTACACCGTGGACGAGATCGGGTATTTTCTGAATGACGCAACGCCGGCACTGTTCATTTGCGATCCCGCGCGTGAAGCACAGTTCGCTTCCGTGGCCGACGCATCGGGTGCCCAACTGATGACGCTTGCAGCAGATGGCACAGGCAGTTTTGCAACACTTGCCGCTCGCATGCCTGCTGATTTCATTCCGGTCGAGCGGACCGGCGACGACGTCGCTGCGTTGCTTTACACATCCGGTACGACCGGACGGTCCAAGGGCGCCATGCTGACGCAGACAAATCTCTTGTCCAATGCACAGGTGCTGGTTGATCTCTGGCGCATCAGCTCTGATGACCGGCTGCTCCATGCCCTGCCGATCTTTCACGCCCATGGCCTGTTCGTTGCCGTCAATACGACCCTTCTGGCGGGTGCCGGGATGATTTTTCTACCCGGCTTCAAGCCTGATGCTGTCATCTGCGCCTTGTCGCAAGCCACAACAATGATGGGTGTGCCGACCTTTTATACCCGGCTTCTGGACGATCCGCGCTTCACAACTGATCTTGTTCGCAACATCCGGCTTTTCATCTCCGGCAGCGCGCCGCTTCTGGCTGAAACTCACGAAGCATTCAAGGCGCGCACAGGTCACCGGATTCTTGAACGGTATGGAATGACCGAAACCGGCATGAACACGTCAAACCCCTATGACGGCGAGCGCCGCGCCGGCACGGTGGGCTTCGCCCTGCCCGGTGTCGAGTTGCGTATAACTGCCGAGGGTAGCGATACAGAGGTTGTCGATGGCGACATCGGCATAATCGAAGTGCGTGGTCCAAATGTCTTTAAGGGGTATTGGCAGATGCCTGACAGGACCCGCGAAGAGTTGCGCGAAACCGGTTTTCTCATCACCGGAGATTTGGGACGTAAGGATGCTGACGGTTATGTGCACATCGTCGGTCGCAACAAGGACCTGATTATTTCCGGTGGCTACAATGTTTATCCCAAAGAGGTTGAACTGGTGCTGGATGAGACACCCTGGGTGCGCGAATCTGCTGTTATCGGCGTGCCGCACCCGGATTTTGGCGAAGGTGTCGTGGCGGTGCTGGTGGCGCGGCCTGACTGTAAAGCAGATGTTGCTGCATTGCGTGAGGCTATGTTCATCCGGCTGGCGAAATACAAGCAGCCCAAGGAAGTGATCGTGATTGATGAACTGCCGCGTAATACCATGGGCAAGGTACAGAAAAACCTGTTGCGCGATACGTTTGCCAATCTTTTCACCATGACGTCCGAAACCGAAACGGTCTGAGACTTGTTAGGTCTGATTTTGACGTGCTTTTTGGGCTGAAAATCATTTCACAGTTTTCGAAAAGCGCTCTAAACTGAAAGTGCGTCTTCCAGCGCCATCGCCACACCAATCAACCTGTTTTCTGACCAGGAAGGGCCCATGAGTTGGATCGAAACTGGTAGAATTTCGTCCTTCAACGCGACCGGTACCGCCAGCGCAGGGACCCCGGCAACATTGGCCAGGGCGGTGAAATCCGCCTGATTGGCTGGCGCGGGACTGTTCAGTCTGATGGCGAGTTGCGGGGTCGTGGGGGTCAGGACCAGGTCGACCTCGGCAAAAGTGCGCACCAATTGCTGGCGGGCGGCACGTGCCTCACACAACGCTGCAACCAGCTTGCCTGAAGTGACGTCCCGGCCAAAGCCCAACAATAACTGAACCACAGGCGGCAGGCGGTCGCCCGCCTCCAGGTCTTCTGCATAGACCACTGCGCCTTCGCATTCTGTCATCAGGAATGCCGCTTTTCGCAAGGCTGCCGGGCGCCAGCCGGGCATGGCGACGTCTGTCACCGTAGCGCCCAGCCGATTTAGAGCTGCAACGGCGCGTTTAAATCCGGCTTGAACGCCCGCCTCACAAGCAACCTCACTCATCTGCTCGGGCACACCAATCCTGAGACCTGACATCAACGCCGTGGGTTCGTTGCTATCCCAGCCTTCCGGCACCTGCAAACTATCCGGGTCATCGGGGTCAAACCCTGCAAGCGACCGTATAACCGGCCATAGCTCGCGTGAGGATGCAGCCAGTGGCCCGGCGCAATCGAGGCTGGGAGCGAGCGGCACGATCCCTGATCTGCCAATCAGCCCGAAAGTGGGTTTCAGGCCAAACAGCCCGCAATAGGATGCCGGAATGCGGATTGACCCCAGTGTATCTGTTCCGATGGCCACGTCGACCAGCCCGGCAGCGACTGCTGCGCCCGAACCGCCGGAACTTCCTCCGGCGGAATACGCTGTAGCGATAGGGTTTCTGGTCGCGCCGAAATGAGGGTTTTCAGTCGTGCCCCCAAGCGCTGCGGCATCCATGTTGAGGCCTGGAAAAACCCGGGCTCCGGCGGCGCGCAGGCGGGCTGTTACATGTGAATCGGTTTGCGCATTGAGATTTGCGCGATGCGCCAGCCCGGCGCTCCACAGCGTGCCGGCACATGCAATGTTTGCTTTCAGTCCGATGACTTTATCTGCCAGCGGCCCCTGCAGGGGTTCACGTGCCAGTTCCGCCCGTATTGTTTCAATGTCCAGTTCCGCAAACAGGCCGAACTCATCATCAAGCCTGCGGGCGCGCGCCAGATCCGGCAAACTTTTCGTCATGCAGCACACAGCACAGTGCGACTCATTCTGCAGCCTCTTGCAATTGTGCTGATTTTGCAGCGGCAACTTCGGCAGCCCGAATATGCGTACGCATGGCAGCCCCGGCCCAGTCCGGCGAGCGGGCGGCAATCGCATCAGCGATTTCGCAATGATGATTGGCACTGCGCACCAGCTCTTCCGTGCTGTATCGACGGTAGGTGCGGTTCACCATGCCGATATCAAAAGCCGTCGACATCAACGCCGTGAGACGCGTCGAGCGCGCCGCTTCAACAATCTTGCGATGGAACGCCTCGTTGGCATCGGAAATTTTCTGATAGTCAGCAGGCGATTGCGGCGGAGTATTTCGCGCGATCAGATCACTCAGTGCCCGGATACCCGCGATGTCTTCGTCTGTGGCCAGCCGTGCCGCGCGTTCGGCAGCATAGGATTCCAGCATCTGTCTGATATGAAACGTCTGCTCCATCTCATCTGCCGGGAATGTTGCAACACGCGTATTGTAGCCACCGTTGCGCTCGATGAAGCCTTCTTGCGTCAACCGTCGAATTGCTTCGCGGACTGGCGTTCGGCTCAGACCCAGATCTTCGGACAAGCGTTCTTCAATCAGCCGTTCACCTTCTTCCAGGTGACCACTTACAATGGCCGCGCGTATGCTGCGATAAGCATGCTCAGCGGCAGGAAGTTTTGTTTTGTGGATGTCCAACCGATAAATCTCCATATCAGCGCCAACACTTGACAGGCAGACTCAGTGAATTGCGAGCCTCTTGTTTTGTATACCAAACTAGATGGCCAGACAGCAATTGTTAAGTAAGTTTGGCGGCAATCATGCAAATATTAGTTGAATACAGGGACGCGTTTGTGCATCGACATAAATTTTGTATCCGAATCTGTTGTCGCCCACGCTGCAAGCACCATCTCGCAAGCACTCTCAAACGCGCTGTTCAGCGTTGGCAACCAGCGTTATTGCGGCAGCTTTGGCGTCCTGCGCTGCATTGTCGGTATGCCCGAGATGTGCTGTTACGATTGCGCCTTCCTTCAATAGCAGGAGTTGGCGCGCCAGAATTTCCGGGTTTGAGAAACCTGCTTTCCGCGTCAGCTCACAGAAATATCTTTCCAGCATCCGCTTGTGATCAGCGGACTGCTTGTGAATGGGGTGGCTGGCATCCTGATACTCTGACGACGCCTTTATGAACATGCAGCCTTTGTAGCCGGGTTCGCTGAACCATTCTTCCAGAGCGTCAAACATGGCGATCAACTGGTCTCGCGGCGTCTTGGCCAGCTCTTCCATGCGCCGGTACAACCAGTTGCGAAAATGCTCATCGCGCAACCGCAGCACGGCAAGGATCAAATCCTCTTTAGTTCGAAAGTGCTTGTACATGGAGGTTTTTGAAATGCCGGTTTCCCTGACAAGCATATCCATGCCGGTGGCGTTGAAGCCGTTCTGATAGAACGCGTTCAGTGCCTTTTGAACCAGCTCGTCTCGCTTCGTCGGTCTCATTTCAGCTCTCATTAGTTACTGATCTGTACCTAATAGGATCGAATTATATTTGCAAGCCATGGATATTTTTCATTGCGATTTCAACATATTAAAATGATTTTCGCCGAACTTGCCGTGCCATTTTTCGATCACACCTTGACAAGAGTGACCGATCGGTACAGTTATGTCGACAACAAAGCGTACCGATCTGTCACCTTTGCAAATGATCCGGATCGACCCCGACCAATCAATGGAGACCGTTATGAATGCCCGTCCACCACTCCCGCCATTCACGCAGCAAACAGCCGAACAAAAAGTACGGGCCGCAGAGGATGGCTGGAATTCTCGCGACCCCGCCAAAGTCGCGCTCGCCTATACGCCGGACAGCAGCTGGCGCAACCGATCAGTGTTCATCACGGGACGCGCTGCGATCGAGAATTTTCTGACTCTCAAATGGCAACGCGAAAATGAGTATCGGCTGATCAAGGAAGTCTGGGCTTTCACCGGCAATCGCATCGCGGTTCGATTTGCGTACGAATGGCACGACGAAACCGGCAACTGGTTCAGATCTTATGGCAACGAGAACTGGGCCTTTGATGCCGACGGACTGATGCAACACCGCATCGCCAGCATCAACGATCTGCCGATTACCCAAGCGCAACGCAAATTCCGCTGGACGCTGGGGCGCCGACCCGACGATCACCCCGGCCTGTCTGAGCTGGGCCTGTAGGCACCACACCATATTTCAAAGACGGGATTTTATCATGTCACGCGCATTTGCAGAAATTGCTTTCACAGCTGCCGTTCGCGCACTTCAGCAACAACACGGATCAGCCGATAGCTACGCGAAGTTTTTGGAGCCGGATGCTGATCGCGGCGACAGGATCGGCCCTGCTGAAGCGGAGTTCATCTCGCAAAGAGACGGATTCTACCAGGCGACCGTTTCCGAAACCGGTTGGCCCTATGTGCAGTTTCGAGGCGGCCCACGGGGCTTTCTCAAAGTGCTGGACGATCACAGGATCGCTTATGCCGACTTCCGTGGCAACCGCCAGTATTTGAGCGCCGGCAACCTGACTTACAACAACCGTATATCGCTCATTCTGATGGACTACCCCAATCGCCGTCGCCTCAAGGTCTGGGGACGCACAAGGCTGGTTGCTGCAAAAGATGATCCGTCACTCATAGCCAGTCTGAAGCACCCGAATTATCGCGGCCTGCCGGAACGCGCGGCGGTGATTTCCATCGAGGCACTTGACTGGAACTGCCCGCAGCACATTCCCCCGCGCATGACACTCGAAGAGCTGGAGCCGCAATTGCAGCCGGTTCGCGACGAGATCGCCCGGCTCAAATCAGAAAACCAAGACCTGAAGAACGCGCTTGGTCGCCAACTTTGATCAGCGTGGACACCGCAATCTACCCGAAGCGCTACAAACCCCAAAACCTCGTAAGGAGAATTTCAAATGCCGCGTTCCCTGAAATCTATCATGGCAGCAAGCCTTCTGGCCCTTGCCGTTACCGCTCCACTGGCAAGTTCAACACCAGTCTTCGCAGCTGACGCCGGATCGGTTGCACAACCTGAACAGGTTGCCTATCGGTCAGAGACCATCGACGGTATCAAGATCGCCTATCGCGAAGCCGGCAACCCATCGAGACCAACCATCCTTCTGCTGCATGGTTTTCCTACGTCGTCGCATATGTTCCGCAACCTCATCCCGACACTTGCAAGGAAGTACCATGTGATTGCGCCGGACTATCCCGGCTTCGGTGCGTCCGATATGCCGCAAGCCAAAGACTTCGAATATTCCTTCGCCGCGATTGCAGCAATGATGACCACGCTGCTGGATCGCAAGAAGGTTGATCGCTACTCGGTCTACCTGATGGACTATGGCGCGCCGGTCGGCTTCCGCATGTTTGCAAAACATCCCGAGCGCGTAACCGGTTTCATCATCCAGAACGGCAACGCCTATGAGGAAGGTCTGCGCGAATTCTGGGACCCGATCAAAGCCTATTGGGTGCAGCCATCAAAGGAAAATGGCGACAAGCTTCGCGGTTTCCTCACGCTTGATGCAACCAGATGGCAGTTCACCCACGGCACGAAAAACCCGGAAAACATCAGCCCTGACAATTTCTGGCATGTTCAATATCTTCTGGATCGCAAGGGCAACCAGGAGGTTCAGCTTGAACTGTTTCTGGATTATGGCACCAACGTCGCCGAATACCCCAAATGGCAGGCTCTGTTCCGCAAACATCAAACGCCAACGCTGCTGATGTGGGGCAGGAATGATCCGATCTTCCCGGAACAGGGCGCTCACCCTTACAAGCGCGATCTTGAGAACCTGGAGTTTCATCTACTCGACACAGGCCACTTCGCGCTTGAAGAATACGGAGCGGAGATCTCGGCGAGGATACTCAGCTTTATGGACCGGAACGAAGGCCACACGAACTAGATCAGGATGATTTTTGGTTGAATGACCAAAAATCATAAACCTGATCGTTTCCAAAGTGTTAGAGCAACTTTATGGGTTCAGTTGAACCCATGTTGCTCTAAGGTAGTCACCCTAACACTTCCCGGTTGGAGCCATGTCACCTGTTGAGGATGTGGCTCCATTCGACAGGCCGGAATTGCGCTCGGTCGCTCAAGGTGACCTTGAATGTGATCCGGCAGCGTCTGAACCAGACAACAAGAATGATTTACTTGTAAATCAGCGCCTGAATGAGCAACGTTGTGTTCACGCAAGAGGGGTTACATGAACGATACAGGCTCGAGGTTTGACCTCGCTATTGCAGGTGCAGGTGCGGTCGGGCTGGCAACGGCCTTGTGGGCACAGGACGCGGGTCTCAGCGTTGCGCTGATTGACAGGGGCAAGCCTGGTGCCGGGGCATCGTTTGGCAATGCAGGAACCATTGCCACCTACGCATGCACGCCGGTGAACAGCCCTTCTGTCTTCACCAGCCTGCCGTCATTGCTGTTTCAAAAAGACAGACCGCTGCGCATTGATCCGCTGTATGGCGTTCGCCACCTGCCATGGTTGTTGAGTTTCCTGCGAAACTGCACACCGGGCCGGGTGGAAGCAATAACAGGCAAGCTCGCTCGCCTTCTGGCCGAGGCTGACAGCGGCCTTGATCCGCTTCTTGCACAGGTAGCAACGGATGACCTCATCGTCAGCAATGGCTGCCTGTATCTGTACAGTACGGCTCAGGAGTTTGAGGCGGCCAGCGAGGATATAGCGGCTCGCAGGGCCAATGGTGTGGCCTTCGACATTCTTGATGGAAAATCCACCAGAACGCTGGAACCTGGCATCGCGATGCCGGTGCACAGGGCACTCTACTTTACCGGCGCTCGCCATATAGCTGATCCGGGCGAACTTATGCGGCGGCTGCACAAGCGCTTTGTGGAGCGCGGCGGCCACTGGCTGGAAGCCGAGGTATCGGCATGTCAGGCCACCAGCGATAGCGTGACGGTTTCCATATTGAACAACGACGATATCAGGTGTGACCGCTTTGTCGTGGCTGCCGGCGCCTTCTCACGCACCATTGCGGGCAGTGGAGCAGACAAGCTGCCTCTTGATACCGAACGTGGTTATCACCTCATGTTCTCAGATTGCGCTGACAAACTGTCCAGGCCGGTGGGTTGGGCCAGGGCCGGGTTTTACGCAACGCCAATGACGCAGGGCTTGCGCATTGCCGGCACAGTTGAACTGGCCGGTTTGAAAGCACCACCAAGGCAAAGCCAGTTTGACTATCTGAAGCGTATGGCTGAACACATGCTTGGACCCCTGGGCACGCCTGCCACAACCTGGCTGGGGTTCAGACCCACGATGCCGGATGCCTTGCCTGTCATTGGTGCATCGGCTGGAAGTGAGCGAGTGCTTTTTGCGTTCGGCCACCAGCATGTCGGCCTCACTCTTTCCGGTATCACCGGCAAGATCATCGCTGATATCGCCAGTGGAAAGCTAACCAACCGGGATCTGTCAGCGTATTCGCCAAAACGCTTCAACTGACTGTATCTGCCGTCAAGATGAAAGGCCGGAAGTGAGCGGCCGTCCGGGCACCCGCGAGAGACATCGGATGAGGTCCGTGGTCGCCGGCAAACAGTTACAATGCAGGTAACTTTCTCTAATAGCAAAATTAATCCACTATAATAAAAAGAGTTGCGCATAGGGGATATTTTTGTAATGATTTTTTCTCGCGGTCCGCTGTTTTGAGGAGAATGGAGGCTGCGACGGGCGAAAAGGGGATTGCCACGAACCGCTGTGTTTTGACTTGCTCAGCCATCAAAATGGATACGGCGATCATCCATCTGTGACCAACAAGAAGTGAGACTTATCATGACTAGTTCTTTCAGTATCTTGCGCCGGCTAGCCCCGGTCATCCTGCTGGCATTGCTGACGCTTTCTACGATGCCGAAATTCGCGCAAGCACAAACCATTGTGAAATTTGCGACAGTCGACTGTGAAGGCGACCTCATCAAATGTCCCTACTATGCCTACACCGAAGTTTTTAACCAGGTTCTGACTTCCGGCACCAATGGCCGTTATGAACTGCAGGTTTTTCCGAACTCCCAACTTGGAGATCTCGGCTCGCTTACCGAACAGACTGCCCGCGGTATTGTCCACATGACTGCCGGCCAGAACGCCGGCCAATTGGCCGGCTACTATCCGAGCATCCAGATTGTCGAAATGCCATATACATTCCCGTCACTGGAAGTTGGCCGCAAGATCATGTGGGGCTCGTTTGGCCAGGAACTGGCAGGCGAAGTAGCCAAAGCCAGCGGCGTACGCATCATTTCGTGGTTACCTTCAGCATTCCGGAATTTCTCAAACAATGTACGCCCCATAAAATCACCGTCCGACATGAAAGGACTGAAAATCCGCGTACAACCGGTGCCGATACACCTGGCGATGGTTGGTGCTCTGGGAGCGTCCGGAACACCGATTGCCTGGGGAGAACTCTATAATGCACTGCAAACCGGTGTCGTCGACGGCCAGGAAAATGCGCCCTATGTCGTCCTTCTGGGCAAACTGCAGGAAGTGCAGAAATACTACACGCTCGATGGCCACCTGCTTAATATGCCACTGGTCTTCATAAATGAAGAGTTTTACCAGGGGCTGAGTGCAGAAGACCGTGCTGTCTTCGATCAGGCTTCCCGTGCCGCCAGTTTTGCCATGCTGGGGATCGTAACAGCCAAGGAAACACAAGACCTGAAGGAAATTACAGCCGCCGGGATTGAAATCTACAAACCCAACGCTGAAGAGTTCCAGCAGTTTGTCGACGCTACTCGCGGACCGGTACGCAAGGTGCTGGAAGAAAGTGTGGATACCATCTGGTTCGACAAGCTGGATGCTGCACTGAAACAGGCGACAGCAGACTAGATCAGGATGATTTTTGGCAGATTCAGCCAAAAATCCCGGACCTGATCAACTCCAAAGCGTTAGAGCAACTCTATGGATTCTATTGAGCCCGGGTTGCTCTGAAATCCAGGTACAGACGAGGAACTGGCGGTGATCCACATTGCCGGTTCCTTTCAGGCGGGGACCCTTGCATGCTGAATTTTCTTGAGAGAACTGCTGAAATACTCGGCTGGATAGCCAGCGTAGTGGCCCGGCTGATGGTATTGTTCATTGCCATCATTCTCTTTGTGCAAGTGGTTTTGCGCTACGTGTTTCTGTATTCGCTGCCCTGGCCCGAGGAAGCTTCACGTTATCTCATGATCTGGGCGGTGATGCTGGGAGGCTCGATTCTTGTAAAGGACGAGCAACTGGTCACGGTTGACTTTCTTGATAATTTCTGGAGCCCGAAACTGCTTGTTTATCGCAACATTTTGTTCCGGTTGCTGCTGGCGGTCCTGTTGGCAATCTTGCTCTGGTACGGCGTGGACCTGGCGACTTTCTCCATGAACCGAACCACGACAGCGCTGCAGATTTCCTGGTTCTGGCCTTATCTTGCGATCCCCGTTGGAGCCGCCTTGATGTTGTTCCACATGATTGTGCTGGCTTTACGTGACCTGCTCAGAGGCCCTCCGACCGACAAGAAACCGTCCATCTTGCGCGCAGAAACATGAGGGTGTGATGGGAAGTCCACTAATCATAATTGTCGGATTACTTTTCGGCCTTCTGCTGTTGGGCAGTCCCGTGATTTTTGCCATTGGCTTTGCGGGGCTTGCATATTTTTTTATCGCGCCCGACATGCTCCCGATGCTGCCGATTTTCGCGCACAAAATATTTACCGGAATGGATGTTTTCATCTGGCTGTCAATTCCGCTGTTCATCATGGCAGGCGAGATCATGACATCCATCGGCATGACCGACAGGTTGCTTAACTTCTCACGCCTGCTGGTCGGTCGCTTCCGGGGTGGTCTTGCCTATGTGAATGTTGTTGGCTCAATGCTGTTCGGTGGAGTTTCGGGTTCCGCACTGGCAGATATTGCAGCGCTCGGGCCGGTGGAAATCGAGATGATGACCAAAGACGGCTATCGTCGTGATTTTGCTGCGGCACTGACTGTCAGTTCCGCCGTCCAAGGGCCGATTATTCCTCCAAGCATACCATTCATCATTTTTTCGAGCCTCACCAATACTTCGGTAGCCTCCCTGTTTCTGGCCGGCGCGGTACCGGGAATAATGATAGGCTTTGCCTTGATGATGGTGGTCTTCATCAAATGCAGGCGTGACAACTTTCCGGCCAACCCCATAAAAGATCTGAACCTCGCCATGGTCGTGCATATCATCATGCAGGCAATATGGGCATTGCTTATGCCGGTGATCATTATCGGAGGCATTATATCCGGTGTTTTTACGGCAACCGAAGCAGCTGCAGTGGCCGTATCGTATGCTGTTGTGGTGGGAATATTTGCGTACCGCAACCTGACGCTTGCAGCACTGTGGCAAATCGCGGACCGGACCGTGCGCACGTCAGCGTCGATTTACCTGATCGTTGGTTTCGCCACGGTGATTTCCTGGATTCTTGCCAACGAGCGCCTGCCGAGCGAACTGAGCGCCCTGATTGAAGGCGCCGATATTCCCTTGTGGCTGATTCTGTTGCTGATCAACCTGTTCTTTCTGATCAACGGCCTCTGGATCGGTGACTCAGTGCAACTGCTGTTGTTCGCACCATTATTCACACCGATTCTGGCACAGATGGGCGTCGATCCAGTGCATTTTGGAGTCATAATGGTGATGAATGTGATGATCGGACTGCTTACGCCACCCTACGGTTTAGCGCTCTATCTCGGCTCTGCAGTCAGCGGTGAGCCTCTGGGTGCGATCGCGCGGCAAACGCTTCCGTTTCTCGCCGCCTGTCTCGCAGTGCTCATGCTGGTGACTTACATACCTGCGATCTCACTCACTCTGCCACGTCTTTTCGGTTTTCTCTAGGGAGCAAGGCAATGTCTGTTACAGCAAGCGACCTGCGCGGCATCTTTCCTGCGCTGACAACGTCATTTGATGCCGACGGGCGTTATGATCCTGCAGGCATGGCCTCTCATGTGGAGCGCATGTACGAGGCTGGCATAACGGGGATTGTACCACTGGGGGGGACGGGAGAATATACCGCCTTGTCACCCACAGAGCGCTTACAGGTCATTGAAACCTGTGTCACGGCATCGAATGCAAAAGGGCCGGTGATAGCAGGCATCCTGTCTCCAGGTTACCAAGAGGCCGTGGAAACCGGAAAGGCATTTGCCGCGGCCGGTGCCGATGCGTTGATGCTGGTGACCCCGTTCTATGTGCTGAGCGGACAGCACGGCATCGTGGAATACTATCGCAAGTTTCATAAGGAAGTGGGACTGCCAATCGTGCTTTACGAAATTCCCAGCCGCACCAATGTCAGTTACCAACCCGAGACCGTAAGACAACTGGCTGAAGACGGAATAGCCATCGGCATCAAATATTCCAACCTGGATGTCGTCAAGTTCACCCGGGTGATAATTGCCGCAGGAGACTTGATGACAGTCATGGGCGGTGAAGACAGTTTGCTGGCAGCACACATGGCACTCGGTGCCGCCGGCAGCATTCTCGCCACGGCAAACCTGTGTCCCGAAGCGTGGGTCAAATGCTTCCGGCTTGCACAATCAGGAGACCTTGCCGGCGCAATCGCCCTGCAGAAAAAGCTGTATCCCATGATTGATGCGGTGTTCTCCGAACCAAACCCGACGGCACTGAAGCATGCCATGAAGATGATTGGCAGGAATGCCGGACCGGTACGGTTGCCGCTGACAGGAGTTTCGCCGGCCACCGAGCAATGGCTTGAGCAGGTAATAGCGTCCCACCCGGAGCTTTCGTCCGGGGTCTGGTAGGATTGATGCCGGTGATGTGAACATGACAGCAAACTGATTTACGAAAACAGGGCAGAGACATGTCGGATACTCTTCTGGAGCGGCTGGCCGCTATAGTTTCAGCAAACGGATTGATCACGCAAGGCGACCGGTCACGCTATCTGGTTGACTGGCGAGGCTGGCTGCATGGCGACGCGCGCGCAGTCGTATTGCCACGTTGCACCGATGAAGTGGCTGCAGTTGTCCGACTGGCTGCCTCCGAGGGAGTCCCCATCGTGCCGCAGGGCGGCAATACCAGCATGTGCTACGGCAGCGTTCCCAATTCGGGTGACAAGGGTATTGTCCTGAACCTCTCGCGGATGAATGCCATCCGTGAACTTGACCGGAGAGGCTCGGTTGCCATAGTGGAGGCAGGGTGCATCCTGTCAACACTGCACCAGCAATCCGCAAAAATCGGTCGGCGTTTTCCACTGCATCTGGGAGCAGAAGGCAGCGCACAGATCGGTGGGCTGATCTCGTCCAATGCAGGCGGAACCGGTGCCCTGCGTTATGGCCCGATGCGCGATCTGGTAATGGGTCTCGAGGTGGTGCTGCCTGACGGCCGGCGCTTGAGCGACCTGAACGCCCTGCGCAAGGACAACAGGGGTTACAATCTGAACCACCTGTTTATAGGTGCTGAAGGCACGCTGGGTGTTGTCACAGCCGCGGCGCTGAAACTTCATCCTTTGCTGAACGCGGAAGCGCATGCTTTCGTGAGCCTCCAGAATCCCGACGCTGCGCTCGACTTACTGGCACGACTGCAGGAACGGTTCGATACAGCCCTGCAGGCATTCGAGTTGCTATCCGGTTCCCAGATCTCGATCGTGGAGGACATGCTCTCTAAAGTTCGATCGCCGCTTGCAGAGCAACCAGACTGGGCTGTGGTCATTCACCTTGGTGACTCTGATCCTGCTGCCGGGCTCCAGCAGGGGCTGGAAGAGTTGCTGGGCGAAGAACTTGAGGCCGGGCGCTTGCTTGATGCGGTGATTGCGCAGAACACCCGGCAGGCTGAAGCTTTCTGGACTCTGCGGCACTCCGTGACCGAAGCCAATCTCAAGGCGGGTTTTGGAACCACACTGGATGCTTCTGTCAGAGTGTCGGCTGTTCCCGGGTTTATCGAAGAAGCGTCTGCGGAATTGGTCGCGGCATATCCTGATGCAGAACCTGTAGTGGTCAGCCATATGGGTGATGGAAATGTTCATTTCATTTCCATGTTCCGGTTTGACAGGCAGGGTCCGGACCGCGATCCCAAACAGACTGCGGATGCAGTTCAGCGAATGATCAATGCCATCGCCCTGAAACATGGCGGCTCGTTCAGTGCCGAGCACGGGATCGGTAGAAAGCTCGCTGGTGAACTGAAGCGGCTGACAGACCCGGACCGATATGAGGCGATGTTGTCGATCAAGCAGATGTTTGATCCGCAGGGAATCATGAACCCGGGCGTACTGTTTCCGAATCCACCCTCCCGGACCAGGGAGCGTTAGAACGACAGGAGTTCAATTGAACTCATAAAGTTACTCCATCAGCCTTCTTCAATACCGGCAAAGTCCAGCGCCTCGAGATATTCCTGCTTCAGGATTGTCAACGCGTTGTCCAGACCTGCTTCGCCTCCTGCTGCCAGGGCCCACAGCGGCAGGCGGCCGATCATGACCGCCTCTGCTCCACGCAACCTGTAGCGCAGCACATCGACGCCGCGTTGCACGCCACTGTCTGCCAGTACCGTAAGCTGGCTTCCCACCGCCCCGGCTATCGTGTGTACAACGTCTATTGGCGAAGGAGCTGCATCGAAGTTGCGGGCGCCATGCGAAGAAACCACGATACCGTCAACTCCTGCCGCTTCTGCCGCAACAGCGTCTTCGGGTGTCATTATCCCTTTCAGCACAAGTTTGTCCTTCCAGTGGCTGCGAACCCATGCAACGTCGTCCCACCGCAGGTCCCGGCGCAACCTGACCCGCGCATCGGTCCTGGCACCCAACAAGCCTGGACGCATTTCGCGAGGATAATTGCCGAGAGAGGGAATGCCCCGGTTCATGAGAATTGCCGACAGGATGCCCGTGACCCAGCGCGGATGCAGGCACATTTCCGAGACATTTCGCGGTGAAAACCGGAAGGGCACATCAAAACCACTGCGAATGTTCCATTCTTTTCGCGCCCCGTACGGTGTATCGACCGTCATCACCAGTACACTTGCACCGGACGCTTCAGCGCGTTTCAAAAGCTCAAGTGACAGATCGCGTTCCTGCCACAGATACAGTTGCAGCCATATCCGCGCACTTGGCACTTTAGCCCGCAGGTGTTCGATTGAAGTAATGGACTGTGTGGACAGGCATATCGGAATACCGTGACGGGAGGCTGCACGTGCCAGCAGGACCTCGCCATTGTTGCGGATCAGCCCCGCCATGGCAGTCGGCGCAATAATAATCGGGGCTGCCAGGGACTGTCCAAACAGTGAGCATTCCACCGAACGGCTGCTGTTGGAATGCAATACACGCGGAGCAATTTCCACTGCGTCAAGCGCCGTGCGCAGCGCACGCAGGGCGACTTCATCGCCGACACCCCGGTCAATATAGTCAAACAGCCCACTGGGTAACAGTCTGCGCGCCGCGAGTCTCATTTCGTCAAAGCAAAACTGGCCGGCGAACCAGGACATCAGGCAGTCATTACCCAGATGACTTCAGCGTCTTCCTTACTGCTTGTTGTCCAGCAGTGCTCGCCATTCGCATCATAATACACAGAATCGCCAGGACCCAGTTCGAGCGGTTCATAGATCCGCGTGTGCAGTTGCATCCGGCCCTTTACGACCCAAAGAAATATTTCCGCATCAGAATGCGGCCAAATCGGATATTCCCCGGTGCTTCGGGCGGTAACAACCGTTCGAACCGGCACCATCCGCTTGTTTTTCAGCTCGTGACAAAGCAGGTCATTCACGCACGACTGGGAAACATGCGACCTGCCCTCGCCTGCCCGGCTGAGTGCACGACGTCCCGGGGCAACAGTCGATGCGCGGCTCCTGGTAAGCAGGTCGGTTAGTTCCAGTCCAAAACCTGTAGCAATCTTTTGCAGCGTGGAGACGGTAGGCGACAACTCGCCACGTTCGATCTTTGACAGCGTCGACGCAGCTACCTGGCTGAGTTTTGCACATGCCTGCAAGGTCAACCCGCGTTCCTTGCGCAGCGACACGATCCTCTCGGAAATGACGACGTCACCGTTACCGCCGGAACCAGAGGAATTTTCCTCATGGTTGCCGATCGCCTCGTGATTCAAAAGCATCAAACTTTCCTTTTTCAATCTCCTTGTCACCCCCGGCATCAGTCAGCACACGGGGAAACAGGCATGCGATACCCATACATGTGTTTGTTCAATTGCACATCGGGTTCGGGGATGCATACAGCAGTTGTATGCTCCGCGTCTTCGAGACATCAATAATGGCGTACCAAGCCGTATTATACAATAATTTTCGTATAGGAAAAAATAGTTGACTATCGGGGATTTTTTTCACACAAATGACCTGCCATGAAAGCACCGGAGACTTGGCCTCATTGCTCTGGAGTGCACCAATACAGCGAGGAAATTGCTGCGATGACTATTACCAAGGAAACCTTGTCTGGCCTGTTCACCGCGATAGTGACTCCGTTCACCAAAGACAACGAAGTTGACTATGAAAAAATCCGCCAGATGGTTCGCAGGCAGCTTGCTGCCGGAGCAACGGGTATTGTCCCTATCGGAGGAACCGGCGAGTACCCGGCTCTGTCAAGACCCGAAAGGAAAGCCATTGTTTCAGCTGCAGTGGAAGCTGCTGGCGATGCACCGGTCATACCAGGCCTTCTGGCTACCGGATTCAAGGATGCACTGGATGCCGGACAGGATTTCCAGAGCGTCGGCGCCGCTGGCGTAATGCTGGTAACCCCCTACTATTCTACGGGCACGCAAGATGGCATCCGGTCTTATTTTGCCGCATTTCGTCAGGCACTTGACCTTCCCCTGATGGCCTACGAAATACCCCGTCGCACCACCGTGGCGGTGAAGGCTGACACCTACGCCAGGATGGCCGATGACGGATCCATTATCGGCGTAAAATACTCCAGTTACGACATGCCCGAATTCATCAGAATGATCCGTGACGCAGGCAGCAAACTTGCTGTTCTGTCAGGTGAAGAACCTCTTTTTGCCACTCACGTTTGTTTGGGAGCGTCGGGCGGTGTACTGGCTTCAGCGACACTGTATCCGGAATTCTGGATGGAGATCTTCAGACTTTCACAGTCCGGCGATCTCAAGGGAGCCCTCAAATATCAGAAGAAAATTGATCCTATCCTTGACGCGATATACTCTGAAACCAATCCCGGCCCGCTCAAGTACCTGATGACGCTTTGCGGCAATGACGCAGGCGTGGTTCGCCTTCCCCTGATGCCTCCAAAAGACGACACCATAAAACATCTTCGTCAGGCATTAAGTGACTTCAATGATGGTATTGCAGCTTGACCATCGGCCTGTGTCTCCAGCACGGGTCGAGCTGCAAATCTTCTCTCGCAAAGTCGCCCGGGTCCAAGGCGTCAGAGCTGTTCCTCCAACCGGTCCGTGGCCGGTGGCGGCGTGCGCGACAGGGCTGAAATACCGGCATAAAGCTCTGCCGTCATCTCGACAGCAACCGCATTGAGCGACGGTTCAAGCTGTTCCAGGTCCCGCGCGCCAATGATCGGGCAGGTCACGGCGGGGTTGGCAGCAGCCCAGGCGACCGCCAGCGAAACCGGATGAATGCCGTGATCCTCGGCGAAGGCTGTGAACTTTCCGGCAACCTCGAATGCCCAGTCTTCACTATAGCGTTTGGTGTATTCCGGGTTGGTTGCAATGCGTCCGGTTTCCGGCTTGCGGTTGTTGCCGTACTTGCCGCTCAACAGACCGCCGCCAACTGTTGAATAGGTCATCACGCCGAGTTTTTCGGCTGTGGCCAGCGGCAGGATTTCGGTTTCTGCCTGCCGCTTGACCAGTGAGTACATCGGTTGGATCACATCGAACCCCGGCCAGCCGTTTCGCCTCGAAATTCCCAGCCCGGTGGCAATTTGCCAGGCTGCATAATTGCTGGCCCCGAGATACAGCACCTTGCCGTCAGCCACCAGTTTTTCAAGCGCCCGCAAGGTTTCCTCCAGAGGCACAAGCGCATCCCACCGGTGCATCAGCAGAACATCCAGCCTGTCCGTGCCAAGCCGTTGCAAGCTCGCTTCCACAGCCCGTAAAATATGACGCCGGTTGCCGCCGCCTGCATTGATATCGTCGCTCATCGGGACGAAGCACTTCGAGGTGATGACAAGCTCGTCACGCGAGCCTTTGACAAGCTTGCCCAGAATGGTTTCAGCAGCACCCTTCGAATATGCATCGGCGCAATCGAAAAAATTGATGCCCCTGTCACGACACCTTTGGAACATTCTGGCTGATGCTTCCTCATCGGCATCGCCGCCAAACGACATTGTTCCAAAGCACAGTTCGGATACCTGCACGCCGGTTTGACCAAGTTGCTTGAACTTCATCACAAATCTTCCCTCTTCCCGCCAATACCTTGATGAGTTCAAAGTTCCATAAGGCAACGTTACCGGTCGCACGATTTTAATCAAAATGCAGCGTTTGTAAATTCAGCCTCATGGTGATGAACTAGATCTGGAATATGCGCGCAATCAAAGTGGGTAATATCAAAGGAACTGATTTGGGAACCCCAATCCCGTCAAAAAAACATCGTGCTTTAATATGCCGGGATAAATCGGTCGTCCTTGCCGCTCGGCGCAAGTTCGATCCTGTCAGCCTCAACGCTCGAAGGTGAGGCCACCGATCCGACTGGTGAAGCGAGCAAGGTATAGTTTGCGATTTCGTTGTTTTGTGCAGCTGCCTCGCGCAGGTAGAGACGAATGAGGTAAATGCCATTGGACGGAAACCTGACCGTAGCGCGACGGCTGTCCTCATCCAGGCCTGCAAACAGCGCTTCACCATATGGCATCTCGGCGTTGACAACATTGAAGTAGCAATTGGCGTTGTCGCTCTCCAGCGCAATAATCAAGACCTCGCTCGCATTTGCCTGAAAACCGTAGGCCGTGGACCGGTAGCCTTCTATCGTGCCCGTTCTGCGTGTCTCTGCGGTAGTCGACATGGCTATCATGACGAGCGTCTCGCCATCTGGCAGCCGTGATGTGATCGCCTCATCAACGCGCTGTTTGGCAGGAGCCTGATCGGTTATTTTTTCGATCCCTTGCAATGACACCACCTGGCCCTGCCGATCAATCAGGCAGGTGGCATTTACAGACCCCGCCTTCAACACCACGGAATAAGTCTCCTCATCGATCCGGGTTATGCCTTCAGCAGCAATCTGGTAGACAAGCAGCCCTGACCTGGTGGACGCAACTTCCAGGCAGCGCGATCGAAGGCTGGCCATTGCCACGCCTGTATCCTGCGCGTCGGCCTTTTCGGTTTCGGCGCGATTTTCATCTCCAACGCCTGGCAACGAACCTGTGCGGGGTTGCTCTGCGGGCTCTTCGGACCCCTGCGGCACTGGTGTGCGGCGCTCCTCAGCCGGCGCCGGGAGCAATCTTTCCTTCCCGCTGACCCTGGCTTGTTCGCTCACGCTGTCCTCTTCGCGTGCGCGCTCCTGTTCGCTTGCGCTTTCCAAAGGTGGCGCAGCGGTGGTCTGCGTATTATTCCGGGCTTCGCGTGGATCCGGGATATCCAGCACCTGTCCGGGCACAACGCCACGCCCGTCAGCAATGCCCGGATTGGCAGCAGACAGCGCCGCCATGCTGATCCCACAACGAGACACAATGGCGGCTGCGGTGTCACCCCTGTTGACGATAGTCCGCTTGTCACAACGGCCACTTTTACCGGCTGTTTTGCGGCGCGGAACCCGGATGACTGCACCAACCGAAATGGCGCGCACATTGGTGATGTCCGGATTTGCGTCCAGCACTGCCCCGAGCGATACCCTGCAGGCGCTGGCGAGCCCGGACAGGGTTTGGGCCGGCTGCAATCGTACACTGGAGCCACAGACATACTCCGGTGCTGCAAGCTGGGGTTCCTGTCTGTCATCATTCTGATCAGGCCCGATCGGCGTCGGCCCTGCTGTTGCCGGGCGTCGCGGAGCACCCAGCAGGCTGAGGTCCATCCGGGTTACACCGAGCGCGATATTCAGACCGGTCCGCGACACGACTGACAGCGGCTGCAGGGACACTGAATTGTTGGTGGCACTCAACAGGCTGCTGCCGGTGCCGCCGACGCCGATGGCAGCGCCGGCCTGTACACCACTGTAGCGTCCCGAAAGATTGTCGGGGGTCACCGCAACCGTATCGGTGCTGACAATCCAT